>CAJPKS010000039.1:0-10812 GCA_905371285.1 Haemophilus sp. HMSC068C11
AACTTAAATGGGTGTCAAAGTTTAATAAATTCACTAAACCCATCGCCCCAAGCACCATAATAAAGATAGCAGCAAGAAAACCGAGCGTTCCCATCGTGATAGTAAACGCCATGATATGCGCCAATGGAGTCACTAATTTCAACAAATGCCCCATCACAACAAAACCATTTTTACGCATTTGCCACCTCTCTAATTTGTTCTAAATCTTTTTGTTGTTGGAACATTTCAGCATACGCACCTTGTTTTTCCATGAGCTCTTTATGTGTGCCTTGCTCAATTAATTTGCCTTGTTCAAGCACATTAATGCAGTCGGCATTCACGGCATTCGCCAAGCGGTGAGAAATCATCACAATGGTTTTCTGTTGTTTAAATTGCTGAATGAACTGCAAAATAATTTCTTCGCTTTCCACATCAATGTTACTGGTCGCTTCGTCAAAAATATAAAGCGCCGCATTGTGTAATAACGCGCGTGCTAAAGCTAAACGTTGAATTTGACCGCCAGATAAATTTGCGCCACGACTTAATAATGGCATATCTAATCCACCATTATCTCGAACGAATTGCGCCAGATTGACTTGTTCTAAACACGCATAAATTTGTTCATCTGTAGCATCGATTTTCGCCATGGTCATATTTTCACGTAGCGTACCTTTAAACACATAACTGCTATGGCTCACCAAAGAGACTTTTTCATAAAACGAATGACGATTAATCTCTTGAATTTCTTGGCCGTTGAATAGAATTTTGCCTTGTTGCGCCTTATTAAAGCCCATTAGCAATGAAACCAAGGTAGATTTACCACAACCACTTTTACCCACAAATACCGTAAGCTGATTTGGTAAGATGCTTAAATCTAAGCCAACAATCGCAGGCTTCTCTTCACTATAAGAAAAATGCAGATCTTGAATATCCACTTGAATAGCATTTTTCGCTGCAAAATCGACCGCTTGTGTTTGAGTTTCTACTGGGGTATCAAGCAACGTAAAGATCTTGTCTGATGCGGCTTTACCATTCATCGCCACATGGAAGAAAGAACCCAATAAACGAAGTGGAATAAAGAATTCAGAAGAAAGCAAAATAAACAAAATCACGCCTAATACGGTTAATTGATCCGCTTGGAATTGCAACAAAGCCGTTAAAATCCCGATTGCCGCACCACCGTAAGCAAGTAAATCCATCAGAGACACTGAGTTAAGCTGCATAGTGAGCACTTTCATGGTAATTTTGCGAAAATGTTCCGCTTCTTCATCCATTGCTTTTGCTTTATAAGCATCATCTTGATAGATTTTCAGCGTAATTAAACCTTGTAGGTTATCTAAGAAACTGCTGCCTAATCCCACATAAATGGACCAATATTTTGCCAAGAGTTTTTTCGCAATTTTATTCACCGCAATAATCGACATTGGAATCAGCGGCACGCAAATCAGCAAAATCACGGCTGTTTTAAAGCTGAAAAAGATCAGAAAAGCGAAGAGTGTAAGCGGTGCAAGCAAGCTATAAAAAAGCTGTGGCAAATAACGTCCGAAATAGATTTCAAGTTGTTCTACGCCTTCTGAAGCCACTTGGATAATACTTGAAGTAGATTGTTGATTCACTTGGTTAAGTGGCATCGAAGCCAATTTGCGATAAATGAGGCTACGCAACTCATGTTTCACTTTCGTACTGGCAAAATAAGAAGCCTGCACCGATTTTTTACCCGCAAAGGCACGCAATGCCAAAGCAGCAACCAAAACGATGCCCAAAATGACCGCACTTATCGGGCCCAATTCATTAAAATAAGCCGCCTGTAAAATATAAGAAAACACGACGGCACTTATAATCCCACCAATTAACGCCACCCAGTTCCATAACACCGTGATTCCAATCCATTTTTTACTGTCGGCCACCGTGTTAATTAGGCGTTTATCTATCATCATAATGATTGCTCCTAAAAACAAAAAAGAAGTACGCACATTACTATGCGTACTTTGCTACCAATCTAACAACCAAAAAACGAGTCTATTTCGTCTCATTGTCTTTAAGCGATATGAGTCGTAAAAATTATAGTCAAGAATATAAACAAATAATAGATCTAATTGAAAATTATTTTTATTTATATATTAAGTAAAAAAATACCGCACTTGGTTTCCCTAAGTGCGGTCATTTTTAGTGATATTTTTGAGTGTTAGACTAAACGTCTAGATTTGCTCTCAACGCATTCATTTCAATGAATTCACGACGAGGCTCAACTTCATCACCCATTAATGTGGTGAAGAGTTGGTCTGCAGCGACAGCATCTTTAATCGATACTTTTAACATACGACGAGCATTTGGATCCATGGTAGTTTCCCAAAGTTGCTCGGCATTCATTTCACCTAACCCTTTATAACGTTGGATTTCTAAGCCACGACGAGATTCTTTCATCAACCATTCAACAGCTTGTTCAAATGACTGAACAGGTTGCGTTTTTTCACCACGAGTGACGTAAGCGCCCTCTTCTAGCAAGCCATTCACTTGCTGACCGAAGGCAGTAATCTTCGCAAACTCATTGCCCGTTACAAAATCAAAGTTGATGAAGTAATCGGTATCAATACCGTGTTTACGAACGGTAATGACGGCTTCATATACTTGGCGTTCGCTGTTAAATTGGGTTCTTGCTGAATATAAATGTGCTTCTGTTTCTTTTTCAGTTAAGTAGGCAACAAAAGCATTCGCCCAATTTTCGACCGCACTTTCACTACGCATTAACTCAACGGTTAATTGTGGTTGGTAAACCAAACCTTGTAATAATGGCTCTGGATAGTAACGACTTAAACGAGTAATTAATTTCTGAACATTGTTATATTCACTCACTAATTTCTCGAACACTAAATCATTCATTGCTGGTGCGTTAGCACTGACATGCAACGCGGCACCATCTAACGCAAGCATTAATTCATATTGCACCATTTCGTCGTTATCTTTGATGTAACGCTCTTGTTTACCTTTTTTCACTTTATAAAGTGGTGGCTGAGCAATATACACATAACCACGCTCAATTAATTCTGGCATTTGACGATAGAAGAAGGTCAACAATAACGTACGAATGTGTGAACCGTCCACGTCCGCATCGGTCATGATAATGATGTGATGGTAACGTAATTTATCTGGATTATATTCATCACGACCAATACCACAGCCAAGCGCTGTAATTAATGTGCCCACTTCTTGAGAAGAAAGCATTTTGTCAAAACGTGCTTTTTCAACGTTAAGAATTTTACCTTTTAATGGCAGAATTGCTTGAGTTTTACGATCACGACCTGATTTTGCAGAACCACCCGCAGAATCTCCCTCCACGAGGTAAAGTTCTGAAAGTGCTGGATCTTTTTCTTGGCAGTCCGCTAATTTACCTGGAAGACCTGCAATATCTAATGCACCTTTACGACGGGTCATTTCGCGGGCTTTACGAGCCGCTTCACGCGCACGTGCAGCTGTAATAATTTGATTTACAATGATTTTTGCATCCGCTGGATTTTCTAATAAATATTCCTGCATACGCTCATTCATGGCAGATTCAACCGCACTTTTCACTTCAGAAGACACTAATTTGTCTTTTGTTTGTGAAGAGAATTTAGGATCGGGCACTTTCACTGAGATAATCGCTACCAAACCTTCACGCGCGTCGTCACCTGATGTGCTCACTTTCTCTTTTTTCAGTAACCCTTCGCTTTCCATATAGTTATTTAAGCTACGGGTTAATGCGCCACGGAAACCGGCTAAGTGAGTACCACCATCACGTTGTGGAATGTTATTAGTAAAGCAATAAACGTTTTCGTTTACGCCATCATTCCATTGCAATGCGACTTCCACACCAATACCGTCTTTTTCAGCTGAAAAATAGAATGGTTTTGGGTGAATTGGATTTTTATTTTTATTTAAATATTCAACGAACGCTTGAATACCACCTTCGTAATGGAAGTGATCTTCTGTGCCATCACGTTTATCGATTAAACGAATTGATACACCAGAGTTTAAGAATGAAAGCTCACGTAAGCGTTTTGCTAAAATTTTGTAATCGAAAGTTGTAATTGCAAAGATTTCTGGACTTGGCCAGAAACGCACCGTTGTACCCGTCGTTTGAGTTTCACCGATAATAGTTAAAGGCCCTTGAGGCTCACCCAAGTGATAGAATTGCTCGTACACATGACCTTGGCGACGAATAGTTAATTGCAATTTATCAGAAAGTGCATTTACTACCGAAACACCCACTCCGTGCAAGCCACCTGATACTTTATAAGAGTTATCATCGAATTTACCGCCCGCATGAAGCACGGTCATAATAACTTCTGCCGCAGAAACCCCTTCCTCTGGGTGGATATCTACTGGAATACCACGGCCGTCATCTTGCACGGAAACAGAATTGTCATCATGAATAGTAACGATAATATCGGAACAATAGCCAGCAAGTGCTTCATCGATCGCGTTATCCACTACCTCAAACACCATATGGTGTAGGCCTGTTCCATCATCGGTATCCCCAATATACATGCCCGGACGTTTCCGAACCGCATCAAGCCCTTTTAAGACTTTAATACTTGATGCACCATAAGCATTTTCTGTAACCGGTGTTTCTGACATAGTTTTTCTCTATTTTGTAATGAAAATTGTGCGGAATTATAGCAAAAAACTGACTATTTTGCGAAATAAAAGTGCGGTCAAAATTTTCGGTGTTAAAAAAATAAAATTACATAGCATATAAAACAAAAAGACGAGTTTATTATTTAAACTCGTCTTTTTTATTACATTAACACTTATTTCCAAATATGGTTATTTAACCCGAGTTCTTTCACCATATCTGTAAAGCCTTTGATACTCGAAATATAATCACGAATCGTATTGTCTTCTAACAATGACTTTTCAAAGGACGGTTCAAAACTATTCTTTCCTAAATTAAGTGCAATAATCACTTCTCGGTTACGAAGTACCATCGAAATAGGGCAATTAAATTTCTCTTTCAATCCACAAAAACGTTCCATTAACTTAGGCGATAAAGCATATCTGGCTAAGATTTGATCTTCAGTAAACACATCAAAGTAACGATTAAAAGACGGATTATCCATCAAGGCAATTTCACCTTCTTTTCTTAAACCTGCTTCTTTCTTATCACAAACATAAACCCAATGAGCCAGCTCTTTAGGAAAAGTGGCTTTAAATAAAATGCCTTGGAAATTCTGAGCACCTAATGCTTTAACGGATTTCTCTTTCAAAGACATGTTAAATGCTGAAAAATCACAGATTTCAACTTCAGTTTGATTAAACTCACCAAAGATTAAATCCTCACTACGGAATGTCGCGGGACCACTATTATAAACGGAGAGGAAATCACTAATATTCAGTCCTCTATCTGCGCTAAAGTGGAAACCAAATTCCTGGACAATCGTATTAATCACGCGCGTTTTAAATTCTGCGATAAAACGCTTATATTTAAAAAATAAATGACGAAAAGAATAAATGAGCACACCAAGGATTAAAGCTGTACTTAATATATACCCATTCCCTATCGTTCCAATGAGGAAAAATAACCCAACGCATAGCATAATAATCCATTTATTGATGAGGGATTTTATGGCTAAACGTTCCTCATCTAACTTTTCTAATCCCAGAAAACGAATCCCTTCAATCTCTTTTGGTGTATTCATGGTTTTTCCACTTATTGTTTAAATAAATTACCCACATTAGGGACTTCAGCTTCATTTTGAGGAATATCGAAAAATGTTCCTTTCTGGAAATTAAACAAATTTGCAATTAAATTTGACGGGAACATTTCCACTGCATTGTTATACTCTTCAACTGCTGAATTATAAGTACGTCTTGCTGCAGAGATTTGCTCTTCCACATCACTAAGTGTGGTCTGAATTTGCAAAAGATTTTGATTGGCTTTGAGATCCGGATAATTTTCTAGACGAACCTGTAAATTACGTAATAAACCCGAAATCTCATTATTGAGTTGGAATTTCTCACTTGTAGAATGGGCTGATTTAGCACTTTCACGTAACGTCACAATACGCTCAAGCAGGCTATGCTCATGCGACATATATTCCTTTGCGGTGGCGACAAGGTTTGGCAACAAATCATAACGACGCTTTAACTGAACATCCACACTGGCTTCAACACTACTCACCTGATTACGTTTTCTAATCAGTTTGTTATACATTGAAATAGTGAAAGCTAAACCGAGAAGGACAATACCCACAACTATATTCATCATTGTTTCTCCATAGAAAATTTTCCCTACTCAGTATAGGGAAAAGCACAATAAAATCTATTCACTTAGACAATATTTTGTTGATAAAAATCAATAAAACCAAGAATTTAGTTTTATCCATCTTCCCCATTCACATCAGCCAGAAGTGCGGTCAATATTCACGAAATTTTTCTGAGCCCAAATCCTTACTTTATTATTATGATTTAGTGTACAAAAAATGGACTCCAAGTGAATGTGGCGCAAATAAATAACAATCATTCTCAATAACCAAGTAAAAACAATCACTTACCCACTTATTTTGTAAGGAAAATAAGGGTATTTTTGATTACGATCAAATAAATTTCCCGCATCAAGGCATATCATAGTTAGATTAACCATACAAGTAACGTGCCAATTGGAGTGATTATATGCAACGAAGTGATGGATTATTTTCTGCTTTAGCAGAAGTTTCCCGTCGGGATTTTATGAAGTTATGTACCGCGCTTGCGGCGACTATGGGGTTAAGTTCAAAAGCGGGTGCAGAAATGACCGCTGCTTTAACCGAACCTAAACGTCCACCAGTATTATGGATTGGTGCGCAAGAATGTACGGGTTGTACTGAATCCTTGCTACGCGCCACCCACCCAACAGTAGAAAACTTGGTATTGGAAATGATTTCCTTAGAATACCACGAAACCCTTTCTGCAGCCTTCGGGGAACAAGCTGAAGATAACAAACACAATGCAATTAAACAGTATTATGGAAAATATGTTTTAGTCGTAGATGGATCTATTCCGGTGAAAGACGGCGGCGTCTATTGTATGGTAGCAGGTAAACCGATTGTAGAACACATCCAAGAGGCCGCTAAAGGGGCGGCCGCGATTATTGCGATCGGTTCTTGTGCGGCATGGGGGGGCGTACCTTCTAGCGGTGGTAACCCAACTGGCGCAAGCAGCTTATCTGAAGTCTTACCAAAAGGCACGCCAGTAATCAATATTCCTGGCTGTCCACCAAATCCACACAACTTCCTTGCAACTGTCGCTTATATTCTTACTTATAAGAAACTACCTGCAATGGACAAATTAAATCGTCCATTATTCGCTTACGATCGCTTAATTCACGAAAACTGCTATCGTCGTCCGCACTTCGATGCAGGTCGCTTCGCTAAAGAATACGGTGATTACGGTCACCGCAACGGTTGGTGTTTATATCATCTTGGTTGTAAAGGGCCAGAAACTTACGGCAACTGCTCTACCTTAGAATTCTGCGATGTCGGCGGTAATAACTGGCCGGTCGGTATCGGGCACCCTTGCTATGGTTGTAACGAAAAAGGTGTCGGCTTTACCAAAGGTATTTTCCAATTAGCGGGCGTAGAAAACCCAACACCACGCGTTGAAAAACCAGATGTTAATAATACCGAAGGTTCAGGTGCAACCATGACCGCCATTGGTTTATTAGGTGGTGCAGCTGCAATTCTAGCAGGCGTGAGTGTTGTGACCTTACGCGAATTAAGCGCTCAACATAAAGCCCGTTCTGAAGCTAAAGCCGCAGAGAAAGAACAACATACAGGTAAATAAGATGGATAGACGAAAATTTCTAAAAGCAGGTATGCTTGGCGGAATCGCTTCCACCTTGCCTGTGTCGAGTGCGCAGGCAACGGAAACGGTTGAGCCCATTCCTGGTGCACTAGGAATGCTTTACGACTCTACCCTTTGCGTAGGTTGTCAAGCATGCGTGGCTGAATGTCAAAACGTAAACCACACACCCGTGAATCCAAAAGGTGATCAAACTTGGTCAAATAACGACAAACTCACACCATTTACTCGTAACGTGATTCAAGTATGGAGTGATGGTGATGGCACAAATAAAGACAAAACAGAAAACGGCTATGCTTACGTGAAAAAACAATGTATGCATTGCGTTGACCCAAACTGTGTTGCGGTTTGCCCGGTTCAAGCGCTTACCAAAGATCCAAAAACCGGTATCGTAAAATATGATCCCGATATCTGTACTGGTTGCCGTTATTGCATGGTAGGTTGTCCTTTTGATGTACCAAAATACGATTATGACAATCCATTCGGTGAAATCAGCAAATGTGAACTCTGTAACCAAAAAGGTGTTGAACGTTTAGATAAAGGCGAATTACCTGGTTGCTGTCATGTTTGTCCAACTGGTGCCATTATTTTTGGTACACGTGAAGAATTATTGGCAGAAGCGAAACGTCGTTTAAGCTTATTACGTGGCACCGAATATGATTACCCACGTCAAAGTGTCAATAGCACAGATAAATACCGTGCTACCGTGCCTGCCTATCAATATCATATCTACGGTGAAAAAGAAGGTGGTGGTACACAGGTACTCGCCTTAAGTGGTGTGCCTTTTACTAACCTTGGTTTACCAGACTTAGATGAAGTCGCAACAGGTTCTCGTGCCGCGCATTTACAACACTTCTTGTATCGCGGTTTAGCCTTACCGTTAGTCGCACTTGCTGGTTTAACCTTTATGACTTACAAAAATATGCACGGTGATAAAATCGCTGAGCGTATCGCAGCACAAAAAGAAGCCATGCGTCAGGCACGCAAGGAAATGGAAGAAGCGGAGGATGAGCATCATGAGTAATCCACGTCCGGTAGGCGGTCGCCTTGTTTCTGCCGCAATTCTCTTTTTTGCACCACTTGCCGTGCTTTGCGTTTTATTAATTTTAAAACGTTTAGTGTTTGGTATCGGTTCTGTAACCGCACTTAACGGCGGTTATCCTTGGGGGTTATGGATTGCCTTTGACTTACTTGTTGGTACTGGCTTTGCCTGTGGCGGTTGGGCATTAGCTTGGACGGTGTACATTTTCAATAAAGGGAAATATCACGCTCTTGTTCGCCCAGCATTGCTTGCAAGTTTATTCGGCTATTCCCTTGGTGGTTTATCTATCACTATTGATATGGGACGTTATTGGCATTTACCGTATTTCTACATTCCAGGGCAGTTCAACACGAACTCTGTTCTCTTTGAAACGGCATTTTGTATGACGGTGTATATCATCGTAGTGACCCTAGAATTCGCCCCTGTATGGCTTGGTTTCTTCGGCTTGAAAAAATGGTTTAATAAATTGAATAAAATCATGTTTTTCATTATTGCCTTGGGTGCCTTGTTACCAATGATGCACCAATCTTCAATGGGTTCCTTGATGATTGTAGCTGGTCACAAAGTCCATCCGGTATGGCAAAGCTATGAAGCACTACCAATCCTCT
This sequence comes from Haemophilus sp. HMSC068C11, assembly GCA_905371285.1. Taxonomy (GTDB): domain Bacteria; phylum Pseudomonadota; class Gammaproteobacteria; order Enterobacterales; family Pasteurellaceae; genus Haemophilus_D. The sequence goes on from CAJPKS010000039.1 coordinate 9,448, forward strand.
CCTTGCTGACTGCTTTCATTATGGGCTTCTCTATTGTGATTTTTGAGGGGTCTTTAGTTAAAGCGGGTCTTGCAGGAAAAACACCAGATGAACGTCATTTATTTACTCAATTAGCACGCGTTACCGCAGGATTAATTTTCTGTTTCTTAGCGGTGCGTTTTGGTGAGTTGATTTATCACGACAAACTGCAAATGGTTATGGGTTTCGATAAATTAACTAAATTTGAAGCATGGATGTTCTGGATGGAAGTTTGGTTGATGGTATTACCATTGCTGACCCTCTTCCTTGGGGAGAAAAAATCAGATTCCCGTTGGTTATTTATTTCGGCATTAAGCATGTTACTCGGTGCAGCATTATGGCGTATGAACTATTCGCTTATCATGTATAATCCGGGCAACGGCTATCAATATTTCCCATCTGCGGAAGAATTGCTTATTTCAATCGGTTTCGTTTCTATTGAAGTATGTGCCTATATTTTAATCATTCGTTTATTCCCTGTATTACCGGTATTTAAAGAAAAACATACCGAAGACTCAGAAAAAATTATTGCCGAAAAAGCGGCATTCAGCCAAAAAGTTAGCGGAGCAGAATAATGTCAGAAAAAAAACGTATCTCAATTGACCCAATTACCCGTATTGAGGGGCATTTACGTATTGATTGCGAAATTGAAAACGGTGTTGTCACCAATGCTTGGTCATCCGGTACCATGTGGCGCGGTATGGAAAATATCGTAAAAGGTGCCGACCCACGTGATGCATGGATGATTATGCAACGTATCTGTGGTGTATGTACCACGGTACACGCGATTATCAGCGTACGTGCCGTAGAAGATGCTATTGGTGCTAAAGTTCCCGTCAATGCACAATACATTCGTAACATGATTCTTGCTGCACACAGCATTCACGACCATATCGTGCATTTCTATCAACTCTCCGCGATGGACTGGGTGGATATTACCGCTGCGCTACAAGCTGATCCTGAAAAAGCAGCAGACATGCTAAAAGGTGTCTCTACATGGTCATTAAACAGTGCTAACGAATTCCGCAACGTACAGAAAAAAATTCAAGCATTAGTGGACAGCGGACAACTTGGTATTTTCGCTAACGGTTACTTCGGTCATGCTGCAATGAAACTTCCACCAGAAGTAAACCTCATTGCCGTCGCACACTATTTGCAAGCCCTTGAATGTCAGCGTGATGCTAACCGTGTAGTCGCATTACTCGGTAGTAAAACACCACACATTCAAAACTTGGCGATTGGTGGTGTAGCAAACCCAATTAACTTGGATTCCCAAGCGGTACTAAACCAAGAACGTCTCATGTTCGTGAAAGCTTGTATCGATCGCTTAACTGACTTCATTAACCA
>CAJPKS010000040.1:0-10754 GCA_905371285.1 Haemophilus sp. HMSC068C11
GATGCAATCCAATACTATGAACAGTATTACCAAGAGTTAAAAGCAGCAAAATAATGCACTTTTCAGTGATAACCCAAAGAGCGGTCAAAATTGATCTGACCCCAAAAAGTTAGACTGTTATTTAAAGGATTGTTTTCGATATTGTATCGGACTCAGTCCTTTTAATTTTAGTTGAATCCGTCGATGATTATAGTAATCCAAATAATCTCTGACAGCATCAACTATCTCTTCTTTTGTTTTAAATTCCCGACCATAAAAACATTCTGTTTTTAATCGCCCAAAGAAACTTTCCATCGCGGCATTGTCCAAGCAATTCCCTTTTCTCGACATACTTTGAATGATGCCATGTTCAGCTAAAATTCGACGATAAGCTACCATTTGATATTGCCATCCCTGGTCTGAATGCAAAATGACACCACAAGCTTTATTTAATCCTTTGACGGCTTGCATTAACATGTCCTCTACTTGCGCCCAGTTTGGGGAATAGCTGAGGTTATAGGCGACTACCTCATTGTTAAATAAGTCTAAAATTGGGGATAAATAGACTTTACTCCCATCTTTCGCCTTAAACTCGGTGATATCGGTCACCCATTTTTGTTTCGGGGCCGTTGCACTAAAATCTCGCTCAAGACGATTCGGTGCAATCACCCCTATCGTGCCTCGATAGGTGGTAAATTTCTTGCTTTTTCTTGACCGCATTTGGAGTCCGAGTACCTGCATTAGGCGTTGGACTTTTTTATGGTTCACACCTGGCAAACAGGCATGAACGCGTCGATAGCCATAATCAGGATGTTTCGCTTTAATGTCTTTAATGGCGGCTTTAAGTGCCTTGTCTTTATCTGGCTTAACTTGAAGTTGGGAAAAAAACGTACTACGCGCTAACTGTGCAAAGCCTAAAAGCCATTTTAACGGATAGCGTGTTCTTAACCTTTGGATAATTTCCGTTGCTCGGCTTCGTCCTGAAGTCTGAGCCTTCTCAACTCCTTTAGGTAGGCCACCTCCGCTTCAAGCTGTAAAATTCTCAAACGTAAACGGTCTTCTTCAGTTTTGGGTGGCGGTGGCATTTTTGCATATTGGGGTTTCATCGGCGGTCGTCCTGATGGTTTACGGGGAATAAGTCCTTTTATGCCACTTTTTTCAAACCGTTTCAACCATGTCCCGACTAGGGCGTTGGAAGGAATATTGTAAAAACGAGCAGCTTCTCTAATACTCATTTTCTCATTCAAAATAGGTTGAAGAACCTGTAATTTAAATTCGATTGTGTAGTGTTTACCCATAAAAAAATCTGCACCTCAATTGTTGGTTTGTTGAGTCCAACTTTTGGGGTGCAGATCAAAAAATAAGAAAATTTTTGACTGCACTTTGTTTTTATCTGCTTTCACCCTGTTATCTAAGCCTTTTTTCGTCAATCCATTGAGTTAGCTTTTTAAGTTTGTTAAAATTTGCAGCACTTTTTGCGATAAAAATAAAACGTAAAAAGTGAGTTCGGAAGAAGGTAGCTGGAGAGTGGGGAATTGCCCCTACGCCGACGAGGTAAAATCTTTCAGGCGCAATCGCAAGATTGCAGGGACTGTTACTGGACGAACCCTTGGAGAGATCCATTGCATTTTATTGATGTAAATGGACGCCGAAGGCGCAAAAGAGCGGTCGATTTTTCGATTGTTTTCCAAACGCTCAGGCAAAAGGACAGGGGCAAAAGACAATCGGTATTATCAAAAATATTTCTATCGGGATTCTTCTTGTCTCCTTGTCGAGTTTATTTGTATTTTAAACGACGAGGAATCATCAATGTCATTACAGACAATCTTATCGGCTATTAGTAGCTTTATATGGGGACCGCCCCTACTTATTCTTTTGTCCGGAACCGGACTTTATCTCACCCTTCGTTTAGGTTTCTTACAAATTCGTTATTTGCCTCGTGCATTGAGCTATTTATTTGCTCGTGGTGCGAATAAAGGCAAGGGAGATGTATCTTCTTTTGCCGCACTTTGTACGGCATTAGCGGCGACTATTGGGACAGGGAATATTGTGGGTGTAGCCACTGCAGTACAAGCGGGCGGACCTGGCGCAATTTTTTGGATGTGGCTAGTTGCATTATTAGGCATGGCAACTAAATACGCTGAATGTTTACTTGCCGTGAAATATCGTGTTCGAGATAAATACGGTTTTATGGCCGGTGGACCAATGTATTACATTGAGCGTGGTCTTGGTATTAAATGGTTAGCCAAATTATTTGCGCTCTTTGGGGTATTAGTGGCCTTTTTCGGTATTGGTACCTTCCCTCAAATAAATGCCATTACGCATGCGATGCAAGACACCTTTAACGTGCCTGTTGTGATTAGTGCAACTGTGGTGACGGTATTGGTCGCTATGATTATTCTTGGTGGAGTAAGACGTATTGCGAGAGCTTCTGCAGTCATTGTGCCTTTTATGGCGCTGGGTTATGTGACGACCTCAATTATCATCTTAATCGTTAATTACGATAAATTACCTGCTGCAATTTCATTAATTATTCAGAGTGCGTTTAATCCTCAGGCAGCTTTAGGTGGTGCAGTTGGCTTTACCGTGATGAAAGCCATTCAATCGGGTGTGGCGCGCGGTATTTTCTCAAATGAATCAGGTTTAGGAAGTGCGCCAATCGCAGCCGCAGCAGCGCAAACGAAAGAGCCCGTTCGCCAAGGTTTAATTTCGATGACAGGGACATTCTTAGATACCATCATCGTATGTACGATGACGGGCTTAGTGCTAGTTATTACGGGAGCATGGAGTAACCCAGAGCTCTCAGGTGCAAGTGTGACTAACTATGCTTTTGCACAGGGATTAGGTACATCATTTGGTGCAACGATTGTAACAGTAGGATTATTATTCTTTGCTTTCACCACTATTTTAGGGTGGTGCTACTACGGTGAGCGTTGTTTCCTTTACTTAGTTGGTATTCGTGGTATTAAATTGTATCGCTTCATGTTTATTGTTTTAGTCGGAGCAGGTTCATTCCTTACTTTAGATTTAATTTGGATCTTAGCGGATATTGTGAATGGTTTAATGGCCTTCCCGAACTTAGTCGCATTAATTGGTTTACGCAAAGAGATTATTTCAGAAACCAAAGATTACTTTGAACGTTTAAAAGCCACACAACATGATCAAGATGAATTAGCCTAATTCATATCGTAAAAAGAAAAGGGAAGCTGAACGCTTCCCTTTGTTGTTTACAGCTTTACATCATAACAAGTTTACACGGAAATGAAATCACATTTTTTCAGAAATTAGATCCCGATCATATTTTTGAACATTTGTTTTTTTATTTACCTAAAAGCACTTGAAAAAGTGGTTCAAGGTCGATATGTTGTTATTAAAGATGAACGGAACCGAAGGGTTCATTTAAGCAAAAGAGGTAAATGCTATGACACTCAATATCACAAGTAAACAAATGGAAATCACCCCTGCAATTCGTGAACATGTGGAGGGAAGACTTGCAAAATTAGAGAAATGGCACACTCAACTGATTAGCCCGCACTTTGTTTTAAGTAAAGTGCCAAACGGCTTTTCTGTAGAGGCTTCAATTGGAACCCCGTTAGGTAATCTGTTAGCCACTGCAACGGCTGATGATATGTATAAAGCGATCAATGAAGTTGAAGAAAAATTAGAACGCCAATTAAATAAACTTCAACATAAAGGCGAATCCCGCCGAGCAGATGAGCGTTTGAAAGATTCTTTTGAAAAATAAAGGATAATGAATAAATAAAAAGGGCGAACATGATGTTCGCCCTTTTTTAGATATCTTGAATCACTAATTGTAATGCATGGCGTTGGAATTGTTTTGCTTTACGGTGTTTTAAGCGTCTTAAACGCAAGTTGCGTGAGGCAGAGATATCTCTTGATGCTTTTTTCTTTAAAAAAGTTTTTCTTTTTAACATCTTTTTCTCCTTGTTTTCTTTGAGTTCAATAAAACGTTGCTTTTTCTGACCGCACTTACTCTGTTGCAGTCGCTTGGTTTTCTTGAACGCGATGATAATTCACAATGCTGTTCATGTAACGTCGAATATTTTCGACATATTGGTAGGCTTCATAGCCTCGGGCGTAGCCATATTTTAAGTTTGAATAATGGCGCTTTTCCGATAATAGTTGAAGATTATTTTTTACATCTAACCAGTTATCTGGGTTACCACCTAATTTTTTTGTTAAGCGACGTGCGTCCAAAATATGCCCTAATCCCATATTATATGCTGCTAAAGAATACCAAATTCGATCTTCTTCTGGAATACTGTCTGGCATTTGGTCGAGTAGCCAATGCAAATACTCCGATCCCGCTTTTATACTTTGTTCGGCATCAGTGCGATTATTAATATTCATCCGCACAGCCGTATCTTTGGTAAGCATCATCATCCCGCGCACACCTGTTGGAGAGGTAGCATAAGGGTCCCAATGCGATTCTTGATAGGCTACAGCAGCTAATAATCGCCAGTCTAAATTCCCTTTGTATTTTTCAAAGAGCGGTTGATATTGAGGAAGGATTTTTTCAACCGCCTCTAAATAAGCCTGAGTATCTACATAATCAAAGGCAGTAATGTGGCGGAAATATTTTTCCTCAATACGATCAATTAATCCCGTTTCAATGGCATTATTCATAAAATCCAATAAGCCTGCTTGTAGCTCATTATAGGATTGATTGGAAAGATACCAATGCACGGTCATTTCATCCGTTAGGTCAAATGCAATTGCTAAGTTAGGGCGAATTTGTTGTGCAGCCGCCACATCAATACTGTTTGCAATGGTATAAGGAATTTTGCCTTCCGCCACTTGAATTAATAATTCCTCTTGGGTTAACTGTTTGTTATTCTGCCATTTAAGTGCAGGAAGTTTTTTCTGCGCGAGGGATAATAATTTTTCTAAGTCTTCCCCCGCAGAAATAATAATTTCTTGCTGGACTTGCGCTAAATCTTTCGGGCGATTTTCACCTTTTTTATACACAAGCTGCCAAGAGGCGGAGGTGTAAGATGGTCCTAACTGAAATTTTTCTGCACGCTGAGGCTGGAACAAAAGATTCGCAGCGGCGATATCAATATTATTGTTCTCTAATTCATTAAAAAGTTGATCATTATTTTCTAAGGTTTTAATTTGTAAGCGAACCCCTAAATAATCAGCAAAGTTTTTTGCTAATTCGTATTCCAAGCCTGATTCGCCTTCATTCCCAATAAAATAGTAAATGGGATTGTTAATGGTGCCGACAATTAGGCTACCGCGATTTTTGATCGTGGTGTAAGGGTTTTGCTCCGATTGCATAATTTTTTGCCAAGGGAAAACCATATCAATTGCCCAAAGTAATAATGCAAAAGCAGCAATAATACGTAAAAATAGACCTTTCAATAGATAAACCTTATAAATTGAGATAAGAGACGATTGTAACGAGAATTAAGACAATAAAAAAGCCCCTTTTACTTCAAGGGGCTGTTAAATAAGGATTAACGTTGGCGATCTCGGCGACTACGTTCATTAAAAGTGCGGTCATTTTTATCGTTAAATTTACGCTGACGACGCTCACCATTACGTTCACCACGGAAACGATCTTGGCCTCGGTCTCCACGTTCATTACGGCGACCTTTTCCACCAAAGTCATTGCCACCACGTCTATTGTCTGACTGTGCTGCACCCATAAAGCTCATTTGCATTTGTTTATTTAAAACGCGAGTTTTTCCGAATTGTTGGAGCAATTCTTTTGGCATACCTTGTGGTAATTCAACAGTAGAGTAGTCATCGTAAAGTTTGATATGGCCAATGTAACGGCTGTTAATATCACCTTCATTTGCGATCGCACCTACGATATGACGCACTTCTACACCATCTGCACGACCTACTTCGATGCGATATAAATCCATCGGCTGTGGTGTGCCGTAGCCTTTACGTTCACCACGACGTTCAGCTGAACGTGGATTTTCACGACGATCACCGCGATCATGACGGTCACGACGACGTTTATCCATTGGTGGATCAGGTGGAAGAATGAGTTTTTGTTTTCCTTGAAGTAACATCAACATGGCTGCAGCAATATCTTCTTGATCCTGATCTGCCGTGAATAAATCTTCCAATAAGCTACGATACATTTCCAGATCGTGATGTTCCAATTGCTTGGTGATCTTGTCTTGGAATTTTTTACGACGACAGGCTTGCAATACTTCATGATTTGGCAATTCAACTTCATTGATTGTTTTTTTCATCAAGTGTTCGATATTGCGAAGTAAACGGCGTTCACGTGGTTCAACGAATAATAATGCACGACCAGAACGACCAGCACGGCCAGTACGGCCGATACGGTGAACGTAAGACTCTGCATCAAGTGGGATGTCATAGTTCACTACAAGGCTGATTCGTTCAATATCAATACCGCGCGCAGCCACATCGGTTGCAACGACGATATCAAGGCTACCATTACGTAAGCGATCTAAGGTTTGCTCACGTAATTGCTGAGTCATATCACCGTTTAATGCCGCAGCACGGAAACCGTGTTTTTCTAATAATTCAGTCACATCAAGTGTGCCCGTTTTAGTACGGGTAAAAATGATGGCTGCATCAAAATCTTCCACTTCTAAGAAGCGTAATAATGCATCATTTTTACGGAAACCTTGAACATACCAACAGTTTTGCTCAATATCAGGCGCATTATCGTTATTTACTTTGATTTTCACTTCTTGCGGATTATTCATGAAGCGTTTTGTGATACGACGAATTGGCTCAGGCATGGTTGCTGAGAAAAGGGCAGTTTGGTGCTCTTCCGGTAATTCAGCCATAACGGTTTCTACATCATCAATAAAGCCCATACGAAGCATTTCATCTGCTTCATCAAGTACGATTGCTTTTAATTCAGATAGATTTAATGTGTTACGACGGATGTGATCCAAAATACGGCCTGGTGTACCTACAACAACTTGTGCACCTTGTTTTAATGCACGTAATTGGATGTCATAACGTTGACCACCATAAAGGGTCACGATGTTGATGCCTTTGGCATATTTCATGAAGTGTTCGCAAGCATCAGCAACTTGAATTGCTAGTTCACGTGTTGGTGCCATCACCAATAATTGTGGATGTTTTGCGGTTGGATCAATTTTAGCCAAAATAGGTAAAGAGAATGCGGCAGTTTTACCACTACCGGTTTGTGCCATACCAAGTACATCTCTGCCTTCTAGAAGAGCAGGAATACAAGCTTGTTGGATTGGCGAAGGTGTTTCAAAACCAAGGTCAGAAACGGCTTTTAGAATGAATTCAGGCAAGCCTAAATCATTAAAAGTGATTTTGTCAGTCATTAAAATACTCGAATGTAAGTAAGGAAAGCTCAATTTAGCTTTCAGGTTTATTTGTTATAAAAGAAGGAGGTAAGTCTAAAAAACAGCTGTTTTTGTGACCGCACTTTTTTCTTCTTTTTAGTCTTCAGTTTGAGCCGGTTTCAATTTCATCAGCTCTAACACGGCAAAACGATACTCAACAAAGTTATACACCTGATTCGCAATAGCAAGTTTGAATAAAGCCGCAGCTTCATCAACTTGCCCCAAATTGAGTTTTTGTTTTGCTAGATAAAAGTAGGTTTCGGTTAATATTTCTGCATATTGTTGCGAGTTTTCTGCAAATTTGGTTGCCCGCTCTTGCAAGTCACTCACGGAAATATTACCTAAATAGTATTGAACGATATTTGTTCCCCAGAAGTCCTTAGATAGCCCTTTAGCTCGTTCAACAAGGTTGGCATGGGCTTCTTGTGGTTTTAATTTTTGTTCGTTCAAATAGAGCCAGAGTACGCGATAGGGATCTTTGGTATCGGCTTCATAAAACTTCATAAAATCGTCTTCAGCAAGATTATAGCGTTCGACGTAATAAAAATTTAAACCACGATTAAGATGGGTATAGTCATAACTTGGGTCCAATTCAAACACCGCATTAAAGGTTTCTAATGCACTGTCGTAATCTTCTTCAAGCAGTAAGTAAAGCCCTAAATAATTGTAAACGGAAGCCATCTTTGGCTGTAACGCGAGGGCTTGTGTAAAGTCATAACGTGCAAGACCCCATAAACCGAGGGAATCGTATAACACGCCACGTTCAAAGTGAAGCGTCGCTCGTTCTTCATTACTCATTTTTCCAACTAATAAAACTTGCCCGATTCGGGTAATCATCACTTCTTGTTCGAAGTGCGTATTCGGCGTTTGATCCGCTAGCACGACTTTATTTGGTGCGACAAACACGTTTCCCGATTGTACACAACCGGAAATAAATAAAATCACACTTAGGCTAGACAACGAAACTAGAAAACGGAATAACCGAAAATATTGCATTGTTTTATAAGTTAGTTCGATAATCAAAACGGGTGTGCAAAGGTTTTTACACACCCTATGAGATTATTCTTGTTCTACAGAAGTCTCTTCTGCTGGTGCAGATTCTGCTTCAGTTTCTTGTTTTGGTGCAAGATCTTTCATGGTTAAGCGGATACGACCTTGGCGATCGATTTCAACCACTTTAACAGTTACTTCTTGACCCACTTGAAGATAATCACTCACTTTTTCTACACGCTCTTCAGCGATTTGAGAAATATGAACTAAACCTTCTTTATTTCCTACGATAGCCACGAATGCACCGAAGTCAGCAAGACGAGTTACTTTACCTTTGTAAATTGCGCCCGCTTCAACTTCAGCAACGATTTCTTCAATACGTGCCATCACATTTTTCGCTGCACTGCTATCTACTGCAGCGATTTTCACTGTACCATCATCATCGATATCGATAGAAGTACCAGTTTCTTCAGTTAATGCACGGATAGTTGCACCACCTTTACCGATAACATCTTTGATTTTCTTCGGATCAATTTTCATGGTGTGAATACGTGGCGCGTAGTCAGAAATATCCGCACGTGGTGCAGGGATTGCTTGTTCCATTACGCCAAGAATGTGCATACGTGCACCTTTTGCTTGGTTTAATGCAATTTGCATAATTTCAGGGGTGATACCTTCAATTTTGATGTCCATTTGAAGTGCGGTGACACCTTCACGTGTACCCGCTACTTTAAAGTCCATATCACCTAAGTGGTCTTCATCACCTAAAATATCTGAAAGAACCACGAATTTCTCTTCTTCTTTCACTAAGCCCATAGCGATACCTGCAACAGCAGCTTTGATTGGTACACCGGCATCCATTAGTGCTAAAGACGCACCACATACAGATGCCATAGAAGAAGAACCATTAGATTCAGTAATTTCAGATACAACACGCACTACATACGGGAATTCTGCAAGGCTAGGCATAACAGCCGCTACACCGCGTTTTGCTAAACGACCGTGACCGATTTCACGACGTTTTGGCGAGCCGATCATACCGGTTTCACCTACAGAGTATGGAGGAAAGTTGTAGTGGAATAAGAAGTGATCTTGACGTTCACCTGTTAATTCATCAATGATTTGTGCGTCACGTTCAGTACCTAACGTTGCAACGGCTAATGCTTGCGTTTCACCACGGGTGAAAATTGCAGAACCGTGAGTACGAGGTAATACACCTGTGCAAATATCTAATGCACGAACGGTATCAACGGTACGTCCGTCAATACGTGGTTCACCTGCAATGATACGGCCACGAACGATTTGACTTTCAAGTGCGGTGAAGATATCCACAATTTTACCTTCGCTGATTTCTTCATCTTCAGCTGTGATTTGTGCAATCACATCCGCTTTAATCGCATCGATTTGTTCGTAACGTGCTTGTTTTTCAGTAATGCGGTATGCATCGCCTAAACGTGCTTCAGCAATCGCTTTTACTTTGTTGATTAAATCTGTGTTTGGTTGTGGCGCAACCCAATCCCAACGTGGTTTGCCTGCTTCTTTTGCAAATTCTTTGATTGCTTCAATCACAACTTGTTGTTGTTGATGACCGAATACTACCGCTGCTAACATTTGTTCTTCAGTTAAAATATCAGCTTCAGATTCAACCATTAATACGGCTTTGTCAGTACCTGCAACCACTAAGTCCAAACGGCTTTGTTTTTGTTCAGCCATAGTTGGGTTTAATACGAATTGGTTGTCGATAAAACCAACGCGCGCTGCACCGATAGGGCCATTGAAAGGTACACCAGATAAGGTTAATGCTGCAGAAGCACCGATCATTGCCACTAAGTCTGGGCTGATTTGTGGGTTGACAGAAACCACAGTTGCCACAACTTGGATTTCGTTGAAGAAACCTTCTGGGAATAATGGACGAATTGGACGGTCGATTAAACGAGCAATTAAAGTTTCGCCTTCAGATGGACGACCTTCACGTTTGAAGAAACCACCAGGGATTTTACCCGCCGCATAAGTACGCTCTTGGTAGTTTACGGTTAATGGGAAGAAGTCTTGACCTTCTTTCACATCTTTTTTAGCCACAACAGTCACGAATACCGTAGTATCGTCCATGCTTGCCATAACCGCAGCAGTTGCTTGACGTGCAATTGCGCCAGTTTCTAGAGTAACGGTATGTTGACCGTATTTAAATTGTTTAACAATTGGATTCACAATGTTTTCCTTCAAAATAATATTTAAAACAAAGCTTTATTTTCCAGATTGCGACTAGCAAAAGAAATCTTTCGAAAAAATGACCGCACTTTGGGTGTTTAAAAATTTCTTTTGATAGCCGCACGCTAATGCAGAAAATAAAGCTCGCTTATTATACAGAGTTTTAAATTTATTGGTAACTTTATTTAATATAAGCAACTTGTTATCATATTATAATACAAATAAATACGTAAGGAT
>CAJPKS010000041.1:0-10751 GCA_905371285.1 Haemophilus sp. HMSC068C11
GTATTGCTGGACATATTGGCCATACTTTATCTGATCCTAATGGTCCCGGTTGGGGATGTGGTAGCCGTGGGTGTGTTGAAGCCATTCCATCAGGTCGAGCTATTGAAGCGGTTTCTTCTCAATGGGATGAACCTTGTGATCCAAAAGAAGTCTTTGCGCGTTTCCGTCAAAATGATGAAAAAGCGACCGCACTTGTGACTCGTTCAGCCCAAGCTATTGCGAATTTAATTGCGGATTTGAAGATTGGATTAGACATGCAAAAAGTCGTGGTTGGCGGTAGTGTAGGGTTGGCAGAAGGTTATTTACCGTTGGTTCAATCTTTATTAAGTGAACTTCCCGCTGTTTATCACTGCGAATTAGAAAGTGCTCAATTTGGACAAGATGCAGGCTTGATTGGTGCTGCTTACTGGGTAAAAGATTGCTTATTACAAGCAAAAAATACGGGAGTGGTTTATGGCTAAAAACGGCAATATTTTAAATACTATCAGCTCGTTATATCGCAGTTTAACGAAAACGGAGAAAAAAATTGCAGATGCGATTTTATTGAATCCCGATCTTGCAGTGCAAGCTCCTTTAGCTGAAATTGCCGCCCATTTAGAAGTGGGGGAGGCGACCTTTGTGCGTTTTTGCCGTACTCTCGGCTTTAAAGGCTTCAGTGATTTTAAATTGGAATTATCTATCGAGCTTGCTACAAAAGATGGCAAAGATAACACCGTATTAGATTCAGATATTACCGATTCTGACAACTCATTGAATATTGCACATAAGCTGAAATCTGCCATCAATAACGTGATGGATGAAACCATTAATTTATTAGATTTTGAGCAGTTGGAAGAGGCAGTAAAAGCCATTCAGCAAGCAAATCGTGTTTTCTTATTTGGTGTGGGAACATCCGGTATTACCGCGGAAGATGCCAAAAATAAACTGATGCGTATCGGTGTGCAAGTGGATGCGACAGGTAACAACCATTTTATGTATATGCAGGCATCTTTATTGACGAAAAAAGATGTGGCAATTGGTTTGAGTCATTCTGGTTATTCTCAAGAAACCACTCATACCATGAAAATCGCCAAAGAAAATGGCGCCAAAACCATTGCGATTACGCACAGTTTGCGTTCACCCATCACAGAATATGCCGATCTTGTTTTAGTGAATGGTAATAAGCAAGGTAAGTTACAAGGCGACTCTATCGGCACGAAGATTGCTCAATTATTCGTATTAGATTTGATTTACGCTTTATTGGTACAGGCATCACAGGAAAGTGCGGTCAAAATAAAGCAAAAAACATTAAATGTCATTTTAGAACAACGTATCAAATAGGAGAGAAAAATGCGTAACTTAAAAGGTATTTTTAGTGCGTTATTAGTATCATTCAATGAAGATGGCTCTATCAATGAAAAAGGCTTGCGTGAAATTATTCGCTATAACATTGATAAGATGAAAATTGATGGTTTATATGTAGGCGGTTCAACAGGTGAAAACTTCATGCTTTCTACGGAAGAGAAAAAACAAATTTTCCGTATTGCGAAAGATGAAGCAAAAGACCAAGTAGCGTTAATCGCACAAGTGGGTAGCGTAAACTTACATGAAGCAGTGGAATTAGGTAAATATGCAACGGAATTAGGCTATGACAGTCTTTCTGCGGTAACTCCGTTCTACTACAAATTTAGCTTCCCTGAAATCAAACATTACTACGACACCATTATTGCTGAAACGGGCAATAACATGATCGTGTACTCAATTCCGTTCTTAACAGGTGTGAATATGGGTATTGAGCAATTCGGCGAACTTTATAAAAACCCGAAAGTGCTAGGTGTGAAATTTACAGCTGGGGACTTCTATTTATTAGAACGCTTGAAAAAAGCTTATCCAAATCACCTCATTTGGGCTGGTTTTGATGAAATGATGGTGCCAGCAGTCTCTCTCGGTGTAGATGGTGCAATTGGTAGTACATTCAACGTAAATGGTGTGCGTGCAAGACAAATCTTTGAATTAACCAAACAAGGTAAATTGGCTGATGCGCTTCAAGTTCAACACGTGACCAATGACCTTATCGAAGGCATTTTAGCGAATGGCTTATATCTCACTATCAAAGAGTTATTGAAACTAGATGGTGTGGATGCAGGTTATTGCCGTGAGCCAATGACAGCGAAAGCAACACCAGAGCAATTAGCGAAAGCGAAAGAGTTAAAAGCAAAATATTTATAAATTAATGGAAAAGTGACCGCACTTACTTCTTTCCTCTCTCTATCGGAGAGGAAAGAATGTCGGTGTGGTACTGATAAGGAAGGTTATTATGCGTCTCATTCCTCTGAACAATGAACAACAAGTCAGCCGCTGGGCGGCGCGTCATATTGCTGATCGAATTAATCATTTTAAACCTACTGCAGAACGTCCTTTTGTATTAGGTTTACCAACAGGTGGTACGCCACTTAAGACCTATCAAGAATTGATTAAATTAAATCAAGCAGGAGAAGTGAGTTTTAAACATGTGGTGACTTTCAATATGGATGAATATGTGGGTTTACCAAAAGAACATCCAGAAAGCTATCACAGTTTTATGCATAATAATTTCTTCAACCATATTGATATTCAACCGCAAAATATCAATATTTTAAATGGTAATACCAATGACCATGATGAAGAATGCCGCCGTTATGAAGAAAAAATTAAATCTTATGGCAAAATTCATTTGTTTATGGGCGGTGTAGGTGTTGACGGACATATTGCCTTTAATGAACCTGCGTCTTCTTTAAGTTCGCGTACCCGTATTAAAACTTTAACGCCAGATACTATTATTGCGAATTCTCGTTTCTTTAATAATGACGTAAATCAAGTACCAAAATATGCCTTAACAATCGGTGTAGGGACATTACTTGATGCAGAAGAAGTGATGATTTTAGCAACGGGTCATAATAAAGCCTTAGCCGTACAAGCCGCCGTAGAGGGCAGTATTAATCACCTTTGGACAGTGAGTGCTTTACAGCTTCATCGTCATTTCGTTTTGGTATGTGATGAGCCAGCATTGCAAGAATTGAAAGTCAAAACAGTGAAATATTTTACTGAATTGGAAGGTCGCGCGATTCATAGTGTATTATAAGTGCGGTTAATTTTAATTTGATTTTAGGAAGGTATGATGAAGTATGCATTAATTAACAGCGTAATCTACACCAAAAATGAGGTGTTAAGAGATTATGCGGTGGTTATTGAAGGGGAATATATTCAAGCCGTTATTCCACAAAGCGAATTAGAAAGTGGAATTCAAACCATTGATTTGAAAGGGCATAATCTCACAGCGGGTTTTATTGATTTGCAATTAAATGGCTGTGGCGGCGTGATGTTTAACGATCAAACAAGCGTGAAAACATTAGAAATTATGCAAGCCACGAACTTAAAATCAGGCTGTACCAGTTTCTTACCAACGTTTATTACTGCACCAGATGAAGATATCAAACGCGCAGTAAATATTATGCGCGAGTATTTAAATAAGCATAAAAATCAAGCGCTTGGCTTACACATCGAAGGCCCTTATTTAAGTCTTGAGAAAAAAGGCGTGCATCGCCCGGAATATATCCGTGAAGCGACACCAGAGATGAAAGATTTCTTATGTGATAATGCGGATGTTATCACGAAACTGACCATTGCCGCTGAAAATCCAACGGTACAATATATTCCTGATTTTGTGAAAGCAGGCATTATTGTGTCTATTGGTCATTCTAATGCGACTTATGAGGTGGCGAAAGCTGCCTTTCATAAAGGTGCAACCTTTGCGACTCACTTACACAATGCCATGTCGCCGATCAGCTCAGGACGTGCGATGGGCGTAGTTGGCGCAGTGTTAGATTCCGATGTTTACACGGGGATTATTGTAGATGGCGTGCATGTGAATTTTGGTAACGTTCGCTTAGATAAAAAAGCGAAAGGTGACAAACTTTGCATTGTAACCGATTCTCTTGCTGCTGCAGGTGCACCACCTGAATTGGAAACTTTCACTTTTGTAGGAAAACCGATTTATGTGAAAGAAGGTCGTTGTTACGACGCAAATGGTACGATTGCGGGCGCATCGATTACCATGATGGAATCTATTAAGAATGCTGTAGAGTATGTGGAAATTCCATTAGCAGAAGCGATTCGCATGAGTAACCTTTACCCTGCGAGAGCAATCGGTGTAGATGATCGTTTAGGCTCTGTTGAAGCAGGTAAGGTAGCAAACTTAGCGGTATTCACAAAAGATTATGATGTGATTGGTACCGTATTAAACGGCGAATGGAAACCAAACTAAAGTGCGGTCAAAAATAGTATTGTTTTAAACGTAATCCGATCTTTAAACAGATCGGATTATTTTTTATGGTTGCAATTCAGTGATCTTACCGGTATCCACTTGGAACAATTTTCCTTTTCCCACTTGCATCTCTTTGAGTTGACCTTGAGTGATGGCAGTAACAAAGACTTGAGATCCACTTTGTTGCAAGCGTTCCGCAAGCAAGGCGCGTTTATGTTGATCCAACTCTGAGGCAAAGTCATCAATTAGGAAGATACAATGACGCTGTTTTTGAATCATTAAATGTTCACCTTGCGCTAAACGTAGCGCACACATCAATAATTTTAATTGACCACGAGAGAGCACATCTTCTACAGGTAATCCATTGGCTTTAAAGCGGAAGTCCGCTTTTTGTGGTCCTGAAACCGTATAGCCAATGGCTTTGTCTCTCTCAAAGTTTTGCGCCAGTAATTCACCATATTCTGTCTCTTTCTCCCAGCCTTGATGAAAGCTAACAGTAATCTCTAATTCGGGTAAAAATAACTGGCAGGTTTTTTCGATCTCAGGACGTAAAGCCTCTGCGTATTCAGCTCGCCAATCACTCACTTGGTGGGCTAATTTAGCTAATTCAATATCCCATATTTTTATTGCAGAATAAGGCTGATTTTGACTTAATGCGGCATTTCGCTGTTTTAATAAGCGGTTTAATGCGACCCAAGAGGAGTGAAAACTGTTATGGTGGTGGAATAAGCCCCAATCTAAAAATGCGCGTCGAAAGCTAGGTCCACCATTTAATAGGGTCAGCCCTTCAGGCGTAATTAATTGCATCGGTAAAAGGTGAGCAAGATCGGCAATTTTATTGCCATCTTCACCGTTTATTTTTGCGATGGTATTACCTTGACGAAGTTTTTGTAAGCCAACAGACCATTGATGCTGGCTTTCTTGAATTTGGCCAAAAAGCGTGAAATGAGGTTCATCGTAAGAAATGATGCGATTTGCGACCGCACTTTTGAAAGAGCGTCCATGTCCGAGATAAAAAATGGCTTCTAATAAGCTCGTTTTTCCGCTGCCGTTATTGCCGACTAAAAAGTTAAAGCCGTGATCAAATTCAAGATCCACGGCATTTAAATTTCTAAATTTTTCAACAATTAAGCGGGAAATGGCCATTATTCTTAGAGGCGCATTGGCATAATGACGTATTCTGCGCTTGCATCTTCACTGTTTTCAATTAAGCAGCTTGATGACGCATCAGTGAGGCGGATACGTACTTGTTGGCATTTTAAGGCGTTCAATACATCTAAAATGTAAGTCACATTAAAGCCCACTTCCATTTCTTCACCTTGATAATTCACATCCACGATTTCTTCTGCTACTTCGTGTTCAGGGTTAGATGCGGTAATTTTAAGTTGGTTTTCACTTAAGTTTAAACGCACGCTACGTACACGTTCATTTGAAAGAATAGATGCACGTACAAAGGCTTGTTTTAAGGTTTCCCAGTTACCTTCTACGATACGAGTTGCATTACGTGGTAATACACGACGGTAATCCGGGAAGCGACCATCAATGAGTTTTGAGGTAAACACAATGTGGTTTAAGTGAATGCGAAGATTATTCGTGCCAATTTGCAAACGAGCAAGTTCGTCACTGCTTTCTAATAAGCGATTCAGTTCTAATACACCTTTACGAGGGAGAATAACTGAATGGGTTTGCAGATCTTGATCTAATTCGATCGTACAAACAGCAAGACGGTGACCGTCAGTTGCAACAGTGCGTAATAAATTACCTTCCGTTTCAAATTTCATGCCGTTTAAGAAATAACGAGCATCCTGGTTTGCCATTGAAAATTGGGTGGCTTCAATTAAGCGACGCAAGGTGCTTTGCGGTAAGGCAAAATCCACTTCAGATTGCCAATCCGTTAGATTTGGATATTCTTCAGCGGGCAGAGTAGTGAGATTAAATTTACTGCGACCTGATTCTACAATAGCGCGATCTTCTTCAAAGGTGACTGTAATTTCAAATTCATCTGATAATGTACGGCAAATATCTAAGAATTTTTTAGCCGGAATAGTGAAAGCGCCATCCGCGGTTGAAGAAGAAAGTTGAGTATAGCTAGAAAGCTCAACTTCAAGGTCTGTACCTGTAATAGTCAAACGGTTATCTTCAATTTGTAATAACACGTTATTTAATACAGGAATATTCGGACGATTGCTTAATACGCCACAAACTTGCTGTAAGGGTTTTAATAGATTTTCTCTTGAAATGCTAAATTGCATCATTGGCTCCTTATGCAGATAAGGTGCGAATTAAATTCGCCCAATCTTCTTGAATACTGCTGTCTTTTTCACGGAATTTTGGCACTTCACGACAAGCATTTAAGACTGTCGTATGGTCGCGTTCAAAGGCACGGCCAATTTCCGGTAAACTTTTATTGGTTAATTCTTTTGCTAATGCCATCGCAACTTGGCGTGGGCGAGTGACGGATCTCGCTCTGCTTTTTGATTTTAAATCAGCCACTTTAATTCGATAGTATTCTGCCACGACTTTCTGAATATTTTCAATGGTGACCAAACGTTCTTGTAAGGCGAGAATATCTTTTAATGTGTCACGCACAAAATCAATATCAATGTGACCACCTTTGAAGTCTTGCATCGCTTTCACACGGTTTAACGCACCTTCTAATTCACGAACATTGGTGCGTAAGCGTTGGGCAATAAAGAATGCCACTTCTTCTGGCAGCTCCATATTATGTTCTTCTGCTTTTTTCAGCAAAATTGCAACACGGGTTTCTAAATCAGGTGGTTCAATCGCAGTGGTTAAACCCCAGCCGAAACGAGATTTTAGGCGTTCTTCAATTTTCTCAATTTCTTTTGGATAGCGGTCAGAGGTCAAAATAATTTGACGGCCAGTTTCAAATAAATTATTGAAAATATGGAAAAATTCTTCTTGTGTTTTTTCTTTTTCAGCAAAGAATTGAATATCATCCACTAATAATGCATCAAGAGAACGATAGAATTTTTTGAATTGATCCATTTTATTATCACGCATTGCTTTTACCATGTGCTGCATAAAATTATTAGCATGAATATAAAGTACGCGGGCATTCGGTTTATTCGCTAAAATACCATTACCGATCGCGTGTAATAAGTGGGTTTTACCTAAACCTGTCCCACCATATAAAAAGAATGGGTTTGCCGTTGGTTCACCTGGTGCAAGAGCAAGTTTTTGACCTACTGCACGGGCGAGTTGGTTTGATTTACCTTCAACAAAGTTTTCAAATAAATGTTTACGATTTAGGTGTGATTCAAATTTAGTCGGCGCATCAGATTCTTGCTGAAAATTTACCGCACTTTCTTGATGATTAGTTGTTTGAGCCGGCGCTGGTTCAGCCACTTTAGGAGCCGGTTTTACCCCTTCTTTTACGATAATTTGTAAATTTGGATTTTTAGCAAGGGCTTGGCAAATTTGATGAATTTGAGTCAAGTAGTGATTTTCCACCCAGCTTTTCACAAACATATTTGACGCATATAACACCACTTGATCTTGCGAGATGACATCCGCTTGTAGTGGGCGTAACCAAGTGCTGAGATCCATCGGAGAAACCTGATCTTGTAGTTGTGATAAGCAATCTTGCCATAGGGTAGAAAGGCTCACGATAAATTATCCTTATGTTATATGCGTATAAAATAAAAGCCGCAAAAGTGCGGTTAAAAATCGAAGAGAATTTTACAATAATTTAGGCAAAAGATCTTCTGTTGCTCATCAAAAAAAGACAAAAAGGTTGCTTGAGATTTTGCCCAAAATCCGTATAATCCCCACGATTTTAGAAGAAACAGAAGATTATTTCGGAATTTTCTCTTTTCTTATTTGACGAAAGCCCAATTTATGATTAAAATTGCGGTCTATTTTTTATAACCCTTGTTGTGTTTTGAATATCAAAACAGTAAACCATTTTGATTTAGGTAGATTACAATGAAACGTACATTTCAACCTTCTGTATTAAAACGTAGCCGTACTCACGGTTTCCGTGCTCGTATGGCAACTAAAAACGGCCGTCAAGTTTTAGCTCGTCGTCGTGCTAAAGGTCGTAAGAGTTTATCTGCATAATCACCTCTTTTAGTGATTAAGCTGAACTTCTCTCGGGAGTTACGATTGTTAACTCCCACTCAATTCAAAAATGTCTTCGAACAACCGTTTCGAGCAAGCACCCCTGAAATTACCATTCTCGCACGCAAAAATAATCTTGAGCATCCACGCTTAGGTTTAACTGTGGCTAAAAAACATCTTAAACGAGCACATGATCGTAATCGTATCAAACGTTTAGTTCGTGAAAGTTTTCGTTTATCTCAACATGATTTGCCTTCTTGTGACTTTGTCTTTGTGGCGAAACGTGGCATTGGTCAGCTTGATAATCAAACGTTTTTACAAACTTTGGATAAATTATGGGCACGTCACATTCGTTTGGCACAAAAATCCTCATCGCTTTAATTAAGTTTTATCAAGTAGCGATTAGCCCTTTAATTGGGCCCCGTTGTCGTTTTGTGCCAACCTGTTCTTGCTATGGTATTGAGGCGTTAAAAACACATGGATTGTTAAAAGGTAGTTGGCTTACGCTAAAACGTGTATTAAAATGTCACCCCTTAAGCGCCGGTGGATTCGATCCTGTTCCGCCGAAAAAGATTAATAATAACGATGAGAAAAAATAATGGACTCAAGACGTAGCCTATTAGTGCTTGCACTACTCTTTATTTCTTTCCTTGTTTATCAGCAATGGCAACTTGATAAAAATCCACCGGTTCAACAACAGACCACGGAACAAACAACAACCGCCTCTTCTGATGTACCGGCAAGTTCTTCTTCATCTGCTGAAGTAGTGGCAGACTCACAAACCAAAGGTCACATTATCACATTAGAAAATGATGTATTCCGTTTGAAAGTGGATACATTAGGTGGTGATGTAATCAGTTCTGAATTATTAAAATATGATGCAGAATTAAATTCAAAAGAACCTTTCGTTTTATTAAAAGATACAAACGAGCATGTTTACATTGCACAAAGCGGCTTAATCGGTAAAAACGGGATCGATACAAAAGCAGGTCGTGCACAATATCAAGTTACGGGTGATAATTTCAAATTAGCAGAAGGTCAAAATGAACTTTCTGTGCCATTAACATTTGAAAAAGACGGTGTGACTTATCGTAAAATCTTTGTATTAAAACGCGATAGCTATGATGTAGGTGTTAACTTTGAAATTGTGAACCAAAGTGGTAGCACAATTGAAGTTGAACCTTACGGCCAATTAAAACATACATTAGTTGAAAGCAGCGGTAACGTGGCAATGCCTACTTATACCGGTGGTGCATATTCTTCTTCTGAAACAAATTACAAAAAATACAGCTTCAGCGATATGAAAGACAAAAATCTTTCTATCGATACCAAAGCAGGTTGGGTTGCTATTTTACAACACTATTTCGTATCAGCTTGGATCCCAAATCAAGATGTAAATAACCAACTTTATAGTATTACAGACAGCAAAAATAACGTTGCGTCTATTGGTTATCGTGGTCCAGTAGTATCTGTTCCAGCGGGTGCAACAGAAAAAATTACCAGCTCATTATGGACAGGTCCAAAATTACAAAACAAAATGGCTGAAGTGGCTAACCACTTAGACTTAACCGTCGATTACGGTTGGGCATGGTTCATCGCAAAACCATTATTCTGGTTATTAACCTTCATTCAAAGTATTGTATCTAACTGGGGTGTGGCAATTATTTGTGTAACCTTAGTGGTGAAAGCGATTTTATATCCGCTTACAAAAGCACAATACACTTCTATGGCGAAAATGCGTATGTTGCAACCGAAAATGCAAGAAATGCGCGAGCGTTTTGGTGATGATCGCCAACGTATGAGCCAAGAAATGATGAAACTTTACAAAGAAGAAAAAGTAAATCCACTTGGTGGTTGCTTACCATTAATCCTTCAAATGCCAATTTTTATCGCATTATACTGGACGTTTATGGAAGCGGTTGAACTGCGTCATGCGCCATTCTTTGGTTGGATTCAAGATCTATCGGCACAAGACCCTTACTACATTCTCCCAATCTTAATGGGTGGATCAATGTTCTTGTTACAAAAAATGTCACCGACACCAGTTGCAGATCCAATGCAACAAAAAGTGATGAACTTCATGCCGTTGATCTTCATGTTCTTCTTCCTCTGGTTCCCGGCAGGTCTAGTACTTTACTGGTTAGTATCTAACTTAATCACTATCGTACAACAACAAATGATCTACCGTGGTTTAGAGAAAAAAGGGTTACATACCCGTAAAAAATAACAAATAGAAGGCATCGAAAGATGCCTTTTTTCTATCATTGATTGATATATAATCACATGGGCGTATTAATGCGCCCTCTCATTTTTTTATCGCAGATAAAAGTGCGGTCAATTTTTAGTGAGTTTTTATGAAAGAAACAATCGTCGCACAAGCGACAGC
>CAJPKS010000042.1:0-10717 GCA_905371285.1 Haemophilus sp. HMSC068C11
AAAATGCAAAACGCATGCAACACACCTCTGATCGCTTATTAATGCCACAAGTGCCAACTGAATTATTTATCCGTGCTTGTAAAGAAGTGGTAAAAGCAAACCAAGAATGGTTAGGCCCTTACGGCTCTGGCGCGACATTATATTTACGTCCATTCCTCTTTGGTACCGGCGCGAATATCGGTGTAAAAACCGCACCTGAATTTATTTTCTCTGTATTCTGCTGCCCTGTCGGCGCATACTTCAAAGGTGGTTTAGCACCATCTAACTTCATTACGACTGATTACGACCGTGCTGCGCCTATGGGTACAGGTGGCGTAAAAGTGGGTGGTAACTATGCAGCAAGTTTGCTTCCTCATGAACTAGCCGCAGAACAAGGTACGCCAGAACGTAAATTTGCAGATGCGATCTATCTTGATCCAAAAACTCACACTAAGATTGAAG
The DNA here is from genome assembly GCA_905371285.1 of Haemophilus sp. HMSC068C11. GTDB lineage: Bacteria > Pseudomonadota > Gammaproteobacteria > Enterobacterales > Pasteurellaceae > Haemophilus_D. The sequence continues at coordinate 442 of CAJPKS010000042.1, forward strand.
AAGTGGGTGCGGCAAACTTCTTTGGTATTACCAAAGATAACAAATTCATCACGCCAGCTTCTGACTCAATTTTACCGAGTATCACTAAATACTCATTGCTTCACATTGCAAAAGAACGTTTAGGTATGGAAGCCATTGAAGGTGACGTGTATATCGATCAACTTGATCAATTCACCGAAGCAGGGGCTTGTGGTACTGCTGCAGTCATTACCCCAGTAGGTGGTATTCAACACAAAGGTAAATTCCACGTGTTCTATTCAGAAACTGAAGTGGGCCCTGTTACACGTAAACTTTACAACGAGCTAACCGGTATCCAATTCGGTGATGTGGAAGCACCTGAAGGCTGGATTGTAAAAGTAGAATAATTTTCCTTTCTATCCACAAGGCAAGATTCATTTAATTCAAGGACTAAGTGCTGTGACTGCAGAACTTAGTCCTTTTAGTTTTTATAAGCTTTGAATGAATTATTTCTAATAGAGAGATGACTCATTAATAATATTTAGCTCACGCAAAAATATCGTCAAAATCAACCGCACTTTTCCCCTTTTATTGTGTGCCTATATTTCAAATTATGATCTTCATCACAGTTTTATTTGAACAGTTCGATTAGAATAGAATTGTCCATTTTTTCAAACAAATAAGGAAGAAAAATGATGACTCCCTCAGCACTTATAGGCGAAGGAATTAACCTGATGTTTTCAGGGATGGGTTTTGTATTGGTCTTTTTGCTCATTTTAATTTGGGCAATTGGGGTGATGTCTAAACTTATCAACCGATTCTTTCCAGAACCGCACCCCGAACCCAAAACTCCCCAAAATTCAACCGCACTTTCTGCGGCACCTACTGACGATTTTGAGCGTTTACGTCCTGTGATTGCAGCGGCTATCGCACACCATCGCCGTACCCAACAGTTCAAATAAAATAAGGATTTTACCATGGCTAAAAAAATTAAAATGACAGAACTGGTGCTTCGTGATGCCCACCAATCACTTTTCGCAACGCGCTTGCGTCTTGATGATATGTTGCCAATTGCCCATGAATTAGATGATATTGGCTATTGGTCGTTGGAAGCTTGGGGCGGTGCAACATTTGATAGCTGTATTCGCTTTTTAGGTGAAGATCCTTGGGTTCGTTTGCGTGAATTGAAAAAAGCTTGTCCAAAAACTCCATTACAAATGCTATTACGTGGCCAAAACCTATTAGGCTATCGCCACTATGCTGATGATGTAGTAGAACGTTTCGTAGAACGTTGTGTAGCAAATGGTATGGATGTTTTCCGCGTATTCGATGCGCTCAATGACCCGCGTAATATGAAAGCAGCGTTGCAAGCAGTACGTAAATTTGGTGGTCATGCTCAAGGGACTTTAAGTTATACCACCAGCCCAGTTCATACCATGCAAACCTGGCTCGATACCACAGAACAATTACTTGAAATCGGTATCGACAGTTTGGTCATCAAAGACATGTCAGGTATTTTAAATCCAATGGCGGCGGCAGACTTAGTACGTGAAATCAAAAAACGTTTCGACGTAGAATTGCATTTACACTGCCATTCGACTACTGGTATGGCAGAAATGGCGCTATTAAAAGCGGTTGAAGCTGGTGTAGATGGTATTGATACGGCAATTTCTTCTATGTCTGGAACTTATGGTCACCCTGCAACTGAATCCCTAGTCGCCACCTTACAAGGCACTGAATATGACACCGGTTTGGATATTCCTCGCTTGGAAAAAATTGCTGCCTATTTCCGTAATGTGCGTAAAAAATATGCCAAATTTGAAGGCCAATTACGCGGTGTAGATAGCCGTATTTTAGTGGCACAAGTGCCAGGCGGTATGCTCACCAACTTGGAAAACCAGCTAAAACAACAAAATGCATCCGATAAATTAGATTTAGTATTAGAAGAAATCCCACGCGTGCGCAAAGACTTGGGCTACATTCCACTCGTTACACCAACCTCTCAAATTGTTGGTACACAGTCGGTTATTAACGTTCTCACTGGCGAACGCTACAAAACTATCGCCAAAGAAACTGCCGGTATTTTAAAAGGTGAATACGGTAAAACACCTGCACCGGTAGATAGCGCATTGCAAGCTCGAGTATTAGAAGGTGCGGCACCAGTAACTGACCGTCCAGCCGATCACATTGCACCTGAAATGGCAAAAATTGAAGCGGAAGTTTCAGAACAAGCTAAATCGAAAGGGGTGAAATTGGCAGACAACGCTGTAGATGATGCTTTAATCGTGGCGCTCTTCCCGCAAATTGCGTGGAAATTCTTAGAGAACCGCAACAACCCTGCAGCCTTTGAACCCGCTCCAACTGGTAATGAAAGTGTGGTGGAAAATAAACCTGTTTCTAAAGCTGCACCAGCTGCTTCTGGCTCCGCTATTTATACTGTGGAATTGGAAGGTAAAGCCTTTGTGGTGAAAGTAAGTGAGGGCGGTGATATCTCTCATGTCGCGACTACTGCTCCTCAAGCTGTGCCACAAACGACTCCAGCGCCAGCAACGGGCGGCACACCGGTAACGGCTCCGATGGCAGGTAATATTTGGAAAGTTGTTGCAACAGAAGGTCAAACCGTAGCAGCTGGCGATGTATTATTCATTCTCGAAGCCATGAAAATGGAAACCGAAGTGAAAGCCGCACAGGCTGGTACCGTACGTGGCATTTGTGTCAAAGCCGGTGATGCTGTCGCCGTAGGTGACACCGTGATGACCTTAGCATAAGGAATGGTCTATGGAGAGTATTATTGCGTTAATTAAAGGGATGGGTATATTCCATCTGCAATGGGGGCAAGCAGTGATGATCGCTGTGAGCCTACTGTTGCTGTGGCTTGCCATCTCACGCAAATTTGAACCTTTGTTGTTACTACCAATTGGTTTCGGCGGACTATTGTCCAATATCCCTGAGGCAGGTCTTGCTATGACAGCATTGGAGAATTTGCTTCATCTCGGCTCACCAGAACAAATTGCCGTAATCGCTTCACAATTGGGTGTTTCACCCGATCTTGCTGCAATTAAAACAGCACTAAATTCTGCGCCGATATCGATGATAAATCAATTAGAAGCGTTATCTGTAGATATGGGTTATAGCGCCGGTATTTTGGCATTATTCTATAAAGTTGCGATCAACTACGGCATTGCACCATTAGTCATTTTTATGGGCGTAGGGGCAATGACAGACTTTGGTCCGTTATTAGCCAATCCAAAAACATTGCTACTTGGTGCGGCTGCTCAATTCGGTATTTTCGCTACCGTACTCGGTGCACTAGCGCTAAATTATTTCGGTATTATCGAATTCACACTACCTCAAGCCGCATCTATCGGTATTATCGGTGGTGCTGATGGCCCAACAGCGATTTATCTCACTAGCAAACTTGCGCCTGAATTGCTTGGTGCTATTGCCGTGGCAGCCTATTCCTACATGGCACTAGTGCCGTTGATTCAACCGCCGATTATGAAAGCGTTAACTACAGAAGAAGAACGCAAAATCCGCATGACGCAAATGCGCCATGTGAGTAATCGAGAAAAAGTCTTGTTTCCGGTGATTTTGCTGTTGCTCGTTGGTTTACTCTTACCGGATGCAGCCCCATTACTTGGGATGTTCTGTTTCGGTAATCTCATGCGCGTAAGTGGCGTAGTTGAACGTTTAAGCGACACCACACAAAACGCCTTGATTAATATCGTAACCATCGTACTTGGCTTATCTGTGGGTTCTAAACTGATTGCAGATAAATTCCTACAACCGCAAACGTTGGGCATTTTGATTCTTGGCGTGATTGCTTTCGGAATCGGTACAGGTAGCGGTGTATTAATGGCCAAATTGATGAACAAATTCAGCAAAAACAAAATTAACCCGCTTATTGGTTCTGCTGGTGTATCTGCCGTTCCTATGGCAGCTCGTGTTTCTAACAAAATCGGATTGGAAGCGGATAACCAAAACTTCCTCCTTATGCACGCGATGGGACCGAACGTTGCTGGTGTAATTGGCTCGGCTATTGCCGCTGGGGTCATGTTAAAATATGTCGGTACGTTGATGTAAGGTGAAAGATGCTGAAAAACACCTAAATGAGGTTTATTAAAATAACAAAAAGAGCGGTCAAATTGACCGCTCTTTTATTTATTACAATTTTCTTTACTTAACCAAACTCATCGCCAGGTTCTTCGCTCCCTTGAAATCCACTTTACCACTTCCGAGCATCGGGATTTCATCCACTAAGAAGACTTGGCTTGGTAGCATAATCGGCGGTACATTTAATCCTTTAATGCGTTCATTGATTTCATCTAAAGAAAGTGCAGACTTAATTAAAAGCACAATGCTCTCGCCTTTTTTATCATCGCTTACAGCCACCGCAACGAATTGATTTTCTTCATCAAATACTTGTGAAAGTTTCTCTTCCACGCTACCTAGACTGATCATTTCACCGCCGACTTTAGCAAATCGAGAATAACGATCCACAATGGTAATAAAGCCGTTATGATCGATATGGCCTTTATCACCGGTTTTGTAATAACGCACACCATCAATTTCAACAATCACTTCTGCTGTTTTTTCTGGTGCATTCAAATAACCTTTCATGACTTGCCCACCACCAATCAAGATCAAACCGTCTTCGCCGACTGGTAATTCCTGCAAGCTTTCCGGATCCACAATTTTAATAATAGTGCCTGGTAATGGCATACCAACTGTACCGGCTTGATTAAAGGTAAACTCTTGTAAGGTTTCCGGATCAAGTAAATTAGGCATATTGACACTGGCTACCGGTGCTGTTTCAGTTGCGCCATAACCTTCGTAAATTTCCAAGCCAAATTTAAGTTTGAAGGCTTCTTTTACATCTGCTTTCAATTTTTCGGCACCCGCAATAACCATACGCACGTTTTGTAGCATTAACGGATGGAATTTCTTATTGCGTACATACAATCTAAAGAAAGTTGAAGTACCAAATAAAATACTCACCCGATGTCGAGCACACATTTTTCCTACTGTCGCCCCATCTGTTGGATCCGCCACACTCACCATTTTAATGCCTTCACACAATGGCAATAAGGTTGTCACGGTTAATCCAAATGAGTGGAAAATTGGTAAGGAATTCAAAATCACATCATCTTTATGGAAATTTAATAATTCACCGATCTGTTTAATGTTAGTCAGTAAATTTTTATGGCTTAATTCAATGCCTTTCGGATCACCTTCACTACCACTACTGAATAGGATGGTGGCATTATCTTCTAAGCTTACGTCTGCAAAGTAGCGTAATTTAATCCACCATTGTGGCGCTAAAAACGCCGTTAAAAATGACTGCACTTTATTCGCTTTAGTGATCGATTTCCCTAAATTTTCCATAAAGAGGGCTTTATCAGCCACCACTTGGCTAAAGTCAAAACCTTTTGCGTTCAACTTATCCAAGAATTTTTCAGAGGTAATGACTTGCGAAATATTGGCTTTCTTCAACGCTTTTTCCATCACCTCAGGGCTTAGCGTGTAGTTTAAATTTACCGGTACTTTGCCCATCACCATTAAGGTCATATTGATAATTGCCCCGATTGATGAACTTGGTAATAACACGCCAACATTTTTTTCATTCCCTAAAGCAGCTTTCAAGGTTTTCACAAACATCAATACTGCAGCAATAAATTTCAGGTTATTCAGTTTAGTGCCTTGCGCATCCACCGCGGCTTCTTTGAATAAATTCGATTTTGCCGAATTCAACCAATGGTGCATAAGTGGTTTACGTTTACTCATGACTTTTTCCCATACGGAGAAAGAAAGTTCGAGTACTTTTTGCTTCATCGCTGTCGCATCAATAAAGCCATGAATTGGTTTACCAAATGCCACTAAAATTTCACGTTTGCCTTGGCGTTTAGTTAAATTCTTATAGAAAGAATCGGCACGAGAGAAGCTGCTACCCCATAATCCACGTAAATAGAACGGAACAGTCGTCACATTCTCTAAATCTTTTAATACGTGCTCAAAGCCTTTTTGGAACTCATTAATTTGACCGTTATAGCTGATATGACCTTCTGGGAATAAAGCCACCACTTCACCACGCGCTAAATATTCACGAATGGTTTCAATAGATTCACGGCTTGAACCGCCACCAATTGGGATCACTTTGAAAATACGGAAGAACCAAGTGAGATACCATTTGTTGTAAATTGGACGATACATGACAAATTTAATCGCACGAGGGCTAGCCGCTTGTAACACTAACCAGTCAATCCAGCTAATATGGTTACCTAATAACAACACACCACCACTTTGTGGAAGATTTTTTAACCCATCCACATGAAAACGGTAATTCGCTTTTAACGCAAAGAGTAGGAATAAACGCGTAAATAAATGGGGTACTTTCGACATGGTATATAGACTCGCAGCAAAACATGCAGCAGACGTCACTAAGAATAAACCTTGAGTCGAAACATTAAGTTGTACAAAAACAATACTTAATAGCAAAAAAACCACCATGAACACGTTTTGCACAAAGTTGTTACCCGCCATAATTTTGCCGCTGATTTTCTCAGGTGCGAAATACTGAATCGTTGCATTCAATGGCACGATCAATAAACCGCCAGAGAAACCAAAAACAAAAGAACAAAGTGCTAATACTACTCCACTTTGAGCTAGGGTTAAGAAGAATAACGACACACAAATACCCAACGCACCAAGCGGAACAATACCTAACTCAATATGCAAACGAGAAGCACTTCCTGCAAGATATGAACCAAGCACAAGCCCTATTCCACTCACCGCAAGAATCGCTTGAATGACAACAACATTATCTTCATTGAACATCGCTTTATAATGCGCAGGGAATGCCGCCACAATAATTTGTGACACGCCCCAAAACAGGCTTAATCCAATAACACTCAACCAAATATTTTGATCTGCTTTTAATGTGCGAACATTATCTTTTAAATACCCTAAAGAAAGGTATTTTCTCATATCAAACTGACCATCTGTATTCTCAGCTTCTTGCTTAAAGAATGGGATTTTAAAAGCAAAATAGGCTTCTAATGCACTCAGCAATACTAACGCAACACCTATCACCCAAACACTTTGTAATACTTCATTCGGATCATCTGATGCCACATAATGTGCTTCAAAGAAGAAAGAAAATGCAAAAGAACTAAATAGAATGGCCACAATGGTGAGCGCTTGAATCACACCGTTTGCCATACCGATATTTTCAGTGCCCACAATCGATTTAATAATGCTATATTTGGCGGGAGAATAGACCGCACTTTGCGCTGCCAAAATCAATGTCAGTACAAAGGAAAGAGCAAACATTCCCGTCATATAACTCAATAAAATCCCCGAACTGATCGCCACTGCCGCTAAACTGCTATAACGAATCACATTGGTGCGAGAAAATTTATCGTTAATAAATGCCGAAGGGGAAAATAAGAAAATAAACGGTAATAAAATCATCGCATTAATTAATGCCGTTAAAACCACCAAACTCTCGCCTGAAAAACTTTTCAGCAACACATTTTGAATGGTAATTTTATGTGCTAAATCCACACTGGCATTAATAAAGGCAATAGCTAAATAAGGCACAAAGCCAGCATATTTTAAGAGTTTCATTTCGCACTCTCCGCTTGATAAAGATTAAAGGTTTTCATATTCAAGAGATAAGGTTTTAACACCAACAATAAATCAAATAAATGTTTTAATTTTTCATCTTTTTGTTCACTATTGGCTAATGCCGCTAAAGTCACATTCACCTCTTTTTCCGCTAACATTTTTGCTGCAGTCAAATAAGCTTTCACTACATCCATTTCGGCTTCATCACAACGAGCCAAGATCGCCAAAATATCGCGTTCTTTTGCTGTAAAAATGCCTTCACGAGGATTCAATAAGCCTTCCGCTACCATGTCTTCGATTTGTTTAGCGGAAAGATGAAATTCTTCACATAATTGCTCAATCGTGAACACTTCATTTTCAGCGCCCATGATGATATCTAATAATCCAATAAGACTTTCATAAGGATTATTCCAATCAAAATGAGGATGAGCAAAAAGTGCTTTAATTTGTGAAATCGTCGCATTGAAATTGCTTTGTAGATATTTAATAAAACTGAGCAACTCTACACAATATTCATCATAGAGATGAAAATTCGGTTTATCTTTTACTGGTTCTGGCAACAAACCTTCTTTCACATAGTACAACACCGTAGATTTTGGCGTCTGACTAAGCTTAACCAAATCATTCATTTTTAACATAAGGATTTCCCTCTAGGTTGATTTGTTGTGTATTGTATCGTATAAAAATAAAAAGTAAATAGTGTTACTCTACACTTTTATTAAATTTAATAAAAAAAGTTGTTCACCACATCATGAACAACTTTCTTAATCAGCTTTAGCTTTCCACTTTTCGCCATAGATCTTTGCTATAAATGACCCCTACTGGATTTTTCTTCGCCCCCATAATAGTTGGAGAAATATAAACCGGTGTAGTGTATTGGAAAAGCGGTAAAGCAAGGTTTTCTTGTTGGATCTTCTCACTTAATTTTAAGTAAATTTCTGACCGCTCTTTTTCATTCAAGCTTTTCAGTGCTTGCTCAAAAAGTTGATCGTATTCTGCATTAGCATAGCCATTTTTATTATCGAGGCTTTTAGAATAGAACAAACCCAAAAATGCCATCGGATGATTAAAGTCTGCACACCAGCCAGAACGAATGACTTGGAAATCACCCTTTTGGCGTTTAGTCTGTAATGTTTGCCAATTGACGGGTTGGGCATCCACGCGCAACATATCGGACTGCGTTAATTGCCCTACTACACGTTGCGCGATATTCACATGCAAGGGTGCATCATCATAGAGCACATTTAAATGTAGCGGATGTCTTTCATCAATTTTATTTTGAGCCAATAACTGCTCGGCAACAACGGGCTCCCATCTTGAATCTTGTCCATTTAGCATAGCTTTCGGTAAAAAATAAGAACTTGGAATTGCCGCTGGAATCTCATTATTCACAATATTTGTAACCGAAACCAACGAAGCGATCGCCTTACGCACATCTGCCTTAGCAAGTTTAGGATCGTTTAAATTAAATTCATAAAAATACTCACAAAGCTTCGGAAAATGCTGAAGATCTGAATGAACTTCAGGCACATCAACCACCACATCAAATTCAGCCAATTTAGGCGCAACAAAAGGTAGATAAGCTACGCGTTCAAAAGCGACATTATTTTTCTGCCAATAATAGGGGTTTTTCGTTAAGTGTATGCTTCTCACACTTTCACTTTCGATCATATAAGCCCCATTAGTCACAGGGGAATCAGGATCGCTATATTGTGGCACGAGGCTAATATGCGCCAACATTTCCGGCAAATACGGTGTTGGTTTATCAAGCTCAATGCGTAAAGTGCGGTCATTTTCCGCATAAATGCCTAAACTCTTAAAAGGTTTATTTTTTTCTAAAACGCCTTTCGCATTTTTTAGATTAAGATAAGCCAAATAAGATCTTAATGGACTATTGGATTGAGACAGTGCTTGCCAAGAAAGCATCACATCTTGAGCAACTAAAGGTTCACCGTTTGACCAACGAAGCCCTTCACGTAAGGTAAAGATCCAGGTTTTGTTGTCTTTTGTTTGCCAACTTTCTGCGATACCTGGCACGATTCGTCCTTCCTGATCATAAGCGGTTAAGCCTTCATATAAATCGCGCAATAAGTTTTCTTGTTCCGGATAACGCACAAACCAAGGCTCAAAAGAAGGAGTATGAGTAAACGCCCGAGTCAGTAAAGTCCTACTCGGTTTTGATGTATTTTCTTGTTCGATAGACTGACTTTGTGTTGGTTGCTCTTCTGTTGCCGTGTTTGTAGATTTCGGGCTATTTAATTTGTCACAACCGCTTAATCCAAAAACGACACCCAAAATGACCGCACTTTTAAGCCAAGTAAGGAAAGCATTATCCATTTTCAACGTCTTCTGTTTTAATCCAAAAGAAAAAGAACCAATATTTTACCGCAATTAAAAGGACAATGATCGTTCGACCCACAACGCTTGGGGTAAAATAAAAGCCAATTAAAAGCATTGTGGTTGAAAACGTTAGAATAGAAATTTTTGCTTTTTTCGTCAATGCACGACGTTCATTAAAAGATTTTAGGTGCTTTTGATAAAGCTTCGTCCCTAAAAACCATTGTTCTAAACGAGAAGAACCTTTCGCAAAAGCATAAAGTGTAAGCAGTAAAAAAGGTGGTGTCGGAAGAATGGGTAAAAAAATACCAATAACACCTAATATCAAAGAAATGCATCCAAGAACAATATACAT
>CAJPKS010000043.1:0-10671 GCA_905371285.1 Haemophilus sp. HMSC068C11
CAACGAATCAAGGCTTCTTCAATGACGCGAGATTGGCTATTACTACGATATAAAACAGCACAATCATCTAATTTCCCACCGTCATCTACCCAGTTTTGGATTTGAGACGCCACAAATTTTGCTTCATCTAATTCATTAAATGCTGCATAAATACCCACTGGCTCACCCATTTCACCGTCGGTCCATAAATTCTTACCGAGGCGATCACTATTATTCGAAATAAGTTGGTTGGCACTTTTCAGAATATTGCCGGTAGAACGATAGTTTTGCTCCAAACGAATCGTTTCAGCATTGAAATCTTTTAGGAATTTTTGAATATTTTCGACTTGCGCACCACGCCAACCATAAATGGATTGGTCATCATCGCCCACAATCATCACTTTGCCCGTATTACCGGCAAGAATTTTGATCCAGGCATATTGGATTTTATTGGTATCTTGAAACTCATCCACCAAAATGTGCTGAAAACGTTGCTGATAGCGTTGCAAAATCACAGGCTTTTTAGCAAATAATTCATACGCACGAATTAACAATTCAGCAAAATCTACCAAGCCTGCACGATCACAAGTATCTTGATAAATTTGATAAATCTTAATCCACTCTTTTTCCTGACGATCACCAAAATCATTAATATCTTGCGGTCTTAAACCTTCATCTTTTTTATTATTGATATACCAGCACGCTTGTTTCGGTGGAAATGCTTTATCGTCATAATTGTGCAATTTCATCAAGCGTTTTACTAAACGAAGTTGGTCTTCAGAATCCAAAATTTGGAAATCTTGTGGCAAGTTCACATCTAAATGGTGAGCGCGTAATAATCGATGGGCAATGCTATGGAATGTGCCAATCCACATGCCAAATAAATTGGATTGAGCATATTTGGATAAAGTATCTTGAATACGATGTCGCATTTCAGCAGCGGCTTTATTGGTAAAGGTTACCGCCATAATGCTGCCTTCAGAAATATTTTCTACTGCAATCAACCAAGCAATACGATGAGTCAAGACGCGAGTTTTACCACTTCCTGCACCAGCAAGCACAAGGTAATTGCCAAGCGGTGCTGCCACTGCTTCGCGTTGTTTATCATTCAAGCCATCAAGTAATTCTGAAATATCCATTGCTCTATTTTAATCTGGTTAAATTTACAGGGATTATAGTGGGAATTATATTTTTAAACAACCTGATATTTACAAATTTACTCCGCCCCTTTATATTAGCAATATCAAATAATTACTAAATATTGACGAAGTTAAAGGAGACACAATGTCAATTAAAACAACACTAAAATTAACCGCACTTTCAGCCCTAACCGCCCTCGCGTACACTTCTCACGCACAGGCTGAAGGAAAACTTACCGTCTATTGCAGCGTACAAAATGTAGTATGCGAAAAAGTCACTCAAGCCTTTAGTAAAAAATACAATGTAGATGCACAATTTGTGCGTAATAGTACAGGCGTCGTATTAGGCAAAATTAAAGCTGAAAAAGAAAACCCACAAGCTGATTTCTGGTTTGGTGGCACCATTGAACCGCATCTTCAAGCGGCTGAATTAGGCTTACTTGAATCCTATCGTTCCCCATTACAAAAAGACATCATGCCGCAGTTTAAATCTTTAATGGAACAACGCGGTAATTTCACCTCTGTGATTTACTTAATGGAACTAGGCATTGGGGTGAATACTAAAAAATTGAAAGAATTGAATATTCCTGCGCCAAAATGTTATGCAGATCTGATAAAACCAGAATATCAAGGTCAAATTCAATATCCCGATCCTCGCGTTTCGGGTACAGGTTATTCACTTATCAGTACTTTTTCCACATTATGGGGAGAAGAAAAAGCTTTCGATTATTTGAAAAAATTAGAACCCAATCTCATGCAACATACCAAAACAGGTCTTGCGAGCAACTATTTGGCTAACGGTACCGTGGCGATTGATTTAGGTTTTATGCTGGTTTACCCGCGTGAGAAAAAAAATGGTGCGCCAGTTGAAGGCATTTTACCATGCGAAGGCGTAGGCTATTCTTTAGGCGGGGCAAGCATCATTAAAGGAGCTAGAAACCTTGATAATGCTAAACTGTTTATGGATTTTGTGCTAAGCAAAGAAGCACAAGAAATTCCGTGGAGAGAATCGGATTCTTATCAACTTCCAACCAATATCCATGCAGAACCTGCACCAGGTTTCCTACCGGCTAGCAAATTAAAACTGGTGGATATTGATTTTATGAAATTTGGTACAGATCAAGAAGGCAAACGCCTGACTCAACGTTGGGTTTCTGAAGTGCTCTTAGAGGGGAAATCACCAAAAGAATAAACGGAATAAAAAAAGTGCGGTCAAAAATAAGAATGTTTTTGGCCGCACTTTTTAATAGATAAAACTTAAGCTAAAACCAATCGCTCTTTCCCAGAATAAATATTGGCTTTTCCTGAGCGAGCAAAGCCGATAAGGGAAAGATTGTGTTGTTCAGCCATATTGACAGCAAGATCTGTTGCTGCAGAAATCGCAACAAGTAACTCGATGCCACAAGCGACCGATTTTTGAACCATTTCATAACTGGCTCGGCTCGAAACAAGTACGAATCCTTGCGGTTGATTTTGTTTAGCATGCCAGCCGATTAATTTATCTAGCGCAACATGTCGCCCTACATCCTCTCGAATCGCCAGTAAATTGCCGGATAAATCAAAAAAGGCAGCTGCATGTGTAGCCCCTGTTTCTTTCCCGAGTTCTTGATTGGCTTGTAATTGTTCTAAGCAACCATCTAATAAATTTAAATTAAATTGGAAAGTGCGGTCTAATTTTGGCAATTTTTTATAAACTTGTGAGATTTGTTCTGTGCCGCAAATGCCACATCCTGTTCTGCCTGTTAATGTTCGACGATGATCTTTTAATGCCACAAATTGACGGCTCGATAATTCAATTTGCACTTCAATACCATTGCATACTTCCACCACATCAATGCCATAAATATCCGCTTTTTTCTCAATAATGCCTTCCGCGAGTGAAAAACCTAAAGCAAAATCCTCTAAATCTTGTGGAGAACACATCATGACGGTATGCGCAATACCATTATAGACAAGTGAAACAGGGACTTCCGCAGCCAAACTATCTTGTTTTTCCACTAAAAGTGAGGTCGGATTTTCAGATGTTTTTTTAAAAAAATTAATTGTTTTTTGGATTATCCAGTGCATTATTTTTTCCCAATAAAATGACTGTTGTAAAAATGTTACTTTTTTTTAACAAAAAATGTTTGTTTTGTGATCTAGCTCAAGTTTTAAAGCGATTATAACAAGTTTTGATTATAGATTTTCGGTTAAAAAATAGTTAAAATCAGCTCCGTTTAAATTGGTCATTGTTATAATCAATTTAATGGTTGATACGTTATTTTAACGAAATCAAATAAATTATCTATACGAATTTATACTATCGAAATATCTTAACGGTTCGCCGTTATGAAGGAGTGATTATGCAGGTCTCTAGACGTAAGTTCTTTAAGATCTGTGCAGGTGGTATGGCGGGGACGTCTGCGGCAATGTTGGGCTTTGCACCATCATCTGTCTTAGCGGCACCACGTGAATACAAATTATTACGGGCTTTTGAATCCCGTAACACCTGTACATATTGTGCAGTGAGCTGTGGTATGTTGTTATATAGCACAGGCAAACCTTACGATGCTTTAAGCAGCCATACAGGCACCAATACCCGTTCTAAATTATTCCACCTTGAAGGTGACCCAGACCATCCGGTAAGCCGTGGGGCATTATGTCCTAAAGGTGCTGGCGCGTTAGACTATGTTAATAGTGAAAGCCGTGCATTATACCCTGAATATCGAGCACCGGGTTCGGACAAATGGGTTCGTCTTTCTTGGGAAGAAGCGATCAAACGCGTTTCTCGTTTATTAAAAGATGACCGTGATGCTAACTTCGTTGAAAAAGACGCTAGTGGCAAAACTGTTAACCGTTGGACAACCACTGGTATTATGACCGCTTCCGCCATGAGTAATGAAGCCGCACTTCTTACTCAAAAATGGGTGAGAATGTTAGGCATAGTGCCGATGTGTAACCAAGCGAATACTTGACACGGACCAACGGTAGCAAGTCTTGCTCCATCATTTGGTCGCGGTGCCATGACAAACAACTGGGTTGACATCAAAAACGCCAATCTTATTATTGTTCAAGGTGGTAACCCTGCTGAAGCTCACCCTGTTGGCTTCCGTTGGGCGATCGAAGCGAAGAAAAACGGTGCGAAAATCATCGTGGTTGACCCTCGCTTTAACCGTACAGCTTCTGTAGCTGACCTTCATGCACCAATTCGTTCCGGTTCTGATATCGCATTCTTAATGGGTGTGATCCGTTACTTATTGGAAACTAACCAAATTCAACACGAATACGTTAAACACTATACCAATGCTTCATTCTTAGTTGATGAAGGTTTCAAATTTGAAGATGGTTTATTCGTAGGTTTTGATGAAGAAAAACGTACTTACGATAAATCTAAATGGAATTACCAATTTGATGAAAATGGTAATGCTAAACGTGATATGACCTTACAAGATCCACGTTGTGTAATTAATATCTTGAAAGATCACGTTTCTCGCTATACCCCAGAAATAGTTGAACGTATTACAGGCGTTAAGCAAAAACTCTTCTTACAAATCTGTGAAGAAATTGGTAAAACCTCTGCACCAAATAAAACCATGACGCACTTATATGCGTTAGGCTTTACTGAGCATACAATCGGTACACAAAATATTCGTTCAATGGCAATGATCCAATTACTCTTAGGTAATATGGGGATGCCAGGAGGCGGTATTAATGCATTACGTGGACACTCAAACGTACAAGGTACAACAGATATGGGCTTATTGCCGATGTCTTTACCTGGTTATATGCGTTTACCAAATGACAAAGATACGTCTTACGAACAATACATTAATGCGATTACGCCAAAAGATATCGTACCAAATCAAGTGAACTACTATCGTAATACCTCGAAATTCTTCGTGAGTATGATGAAAACGTTCTATGGTGATAAAGCAACCAAAGAAAATGGTTGGGGTTTCGATTTCTTACCAAAAGCAGACCGCTTATACGACCCTATCACTCATGTTAAGTTAATGAATGATGGCAAATTGAACGGTTGGATTTTACAAGGTTTCAACGTATTAAACTCATTACCGAACAAAAACAAAACTGTTGCGGGTATGAGCAAATTGAAATACTTAATCGTAATGGATCCGCTTCAAACTGAATCTTCTGAATTCTGGAAAAACTTTGGTGAATCAAACAATGTGAATCCAGCAGACATTCAAACTGAAGTATTCCGTTTACCAACGACCTGTTTCGCAGAAGAAGATGGTTCGATTGCCAACTCTGGTCGTTGGGCTCAATGGCACTGGAAAGGTTGTGACCAACCAGGGGAAGCGTTACCAGATGTTGAAATTCTTTCTATGATTCGTGAAGAAATGCATCACCTTTATCAAAAAGAAGGTGGTCGTGGTATCGAATCTTTCGAAGCAATGACTTGGAACTATGCTCAACCGCATTCACCAAGCTCAGTAGAATTAGCGAAAGAATTGAATGGTTACGCGCTTGCTGATCTTCTCGATGCTGATGGCAACGTCATGTATAAAAAAGGTCAATTACTTAACGGATTCGCTCACTTACGTGATGACGGTACAACCTCATCAGGTAACTGGATCTATGTGGGTCAATGGACTGAAAAAGGTAACCAAACCGCAAACCGTGACAACTCTGACCCATCAGGTTTAGGTTGTACATTAGGTTGGGGCTTCGCATGGCCGGCAAACCGTCGTATCCTTTACAGTCGTGCTTCACTTGATATTAACGGTAATCCTTGGGATAAACACCGTCAATTAATCAAATGGAACGGTAAAAACTGGAACTGGTTAGATGTAGCTGACTATGGCACACAACCACCAGGTTCTGATGCAGGTCCATTTATTATGTCTGCAGAAGGTGTTGGCCGTCTATTCGCTGTAGATAAAATTGTGAATGGTCCTATGCCTGAACACTATGAACCAATTGAAAGTCCGATTGACACTAACCCACTACACCCAAGTGTCGTCTCTGATCCGACTGTTCGTATTTATAAAGAAGACCGTGAATTTATCGGTTCAAACAAAGATTTCCCTTATGTGGCAACCACTTATCGTTTGACCGAGCACTTCCACAGTTGGACTGCTCAATCTGCGTTAAATATCATCGCCCAACCTCAACAATTCGTGGAAATTGGTGAAAAATTAGCAGCAGAAAAAGGCATCCAAAAAGGTGATATGGTAAAAATTACTTCTCGCCGTGGCTACATTAAAGCCGTTGCAGTGGTAACAAAACGTTTGAAAGATTTAGAAGTCGACGGACGTACCGTACATCACGTGGGTATTCCAATTCACTGGAACATGAAAGCCTTAAATGGTAAAGGTAATCGTGGTTTCTCCACCAACACCTTAACACCATCTTGGGGTGAAGCAGTCACTCAAACACCAGAATATAAAACATTCTTGGTAAACATTGAGAAAGCGGAGGCATAATATGGCAGGAAGTGGTCAAGGCGTTCAATCGCAAGACATTATCAAGGTCTCCGCTACGTCTGGTTTAACACCAGCACCTCAAGCGCGTGATCATAAAGTTGAAGTAGCAAAATTAATCGATGTATCCACCTGTATCGGTTGTAAAGCCTGTCAGGTGGGCTGTTCAGAGTGGAATGACATCCGTTCTGATGTTAATGCTCAATGTGTGGGGATCTACGATAACCCAGTAGATCTCAATGCAAAAGCATGGACGGTAATGCGCTTTAACGAAGTAGAAGAAAATGATCGTTTAGAATGGTTAATCCGTAAAGATGGTTGTATGCACTGTTCAGAACCAGGCTGTTTAAAAGCTTGTCCTGCACCAGGCGCAATTATCCAATATGCAAACGGTATTGTGGATTTCCAATCTGATAAATGTATCGGTTGTGGTTACTGTATCGCAGGTTGTCCGTTCAACATTCCACGTATGAACCCAGAAGACAACCGTGTCTACAAATGTACCCTTTGTGTGGATCGTGTTTCTGTGGGTCAAGAACCGGCTTGCGTGAAAACTTGTCCAACCGGTGCAATTCGTTTTGGTTCTAAAGAAGAGATGAAACTCTACGCAGAACAACGTGTTGCTGACTTAAAATCACGTGGTTACGAAAACGCAGGTATCTACGACCCTGAAGGCGTAGGTGGTACACACGTAATGTATGTATTACATCATGCGGATAAACCTGAACTTTATTCTGGTCTTCCAAAAGATCCAAAAGTTGACCTCACCGTCACCCTTTGGAAAGATGTCTTGAAACCAGTAGCGGCTGTAGCAATGGGTGGTCTAGCACTTGCTGAAATCGCTCACTACTTAGCTGTGGGTCCAAACGTTGAAGAAGACGTAGAAGATCATCACCATGAATTTGAAGAAGAAGATAAAAAAGGGGGCAAAGATGAGTAAGATTGAGATTAGCAATGATACTCGAATCATTCGTCACAGAACACCTGCTCGTTTTAGCCACTGGCTACTCGTAATCTGCTTCTTTATGACGATGTTCACTGGTGTGGCTTTCTTCTTCCCAGATTTTGCGTGGTTAACTGAGATTTTAGGTACCCCGCAACTGGCGCGAGCAATTCACCCGTTCACCGGTATCATTATGTTCGTTGCCTTTATTTTCCTTGGCTATCTTTACTGGGATCACAACATTCCAGAGAAAAACGATATCCGCTGGTTAAAAGGCATGCTTGAAGTATTGAAAGGAAATGAACACGCTGTTGCTTATAACGGTAAGTATAACCTTGGTCAAAAAATGTTATTCTGGACATTGAACTTGGCGATGGTTACCTTGCTTGTAACAGGCATCATTATGTGGCGTCAATTTTTCTCGCACTACTTCTCTATCCCGGTATTACGTTTTGCGATTTTACTTCACTCTTTAAGTGCATTCATGTTGTTCACCGGTATCCTGGTACACATGTACATGGCATTCTGGGTGAAAGGCTCCATTCGTGGTATCGTGGAAGGCTGGGTAACCGTTCGCTGGGCGAAAAAACACCACCCGAAATGGTATAACGACGAAGTACTTCCTGAGCTAGAAGAAGATCTTAAAAACGAAGCTGAAGGTAAAAAAGTAAAAACCAAAGCATTGTTCAAAGGTATCAATGGCTAAAATCAAAAAGTGCGGTTAAAATTGACCGCACTTTTTCTTATCAATACTTAAGAGACTATTATGAGTATCAAAATCTTATCTGCAGACGAAATCAAACAAAAAACGAATTCATACGATATTCCGCCTGTGCTATTTGCTAACCCTAAAAATCTTTATCAACGTCGTGCAAAACGTTTAAGAGAATTAGCGAAAGATCATCCATTGGCTGATTATTTACTCTTTGCTGCAGATGTTGTGGAAAGCCAATTAAGCGTATTTGAAAAAAATCCATTAGAAAAACAGCATTTCGATAATTTAGATGAACTTGAACCGTTAAATACTAAAACATTTAAACGCTCAAGCATTTGGATTGAATATCTCAAAGAAATTTTACATAGCATTAAACCAAAAGCAAATGAACAGGTTCTTGCTACGATTGAGAATCTTGAAAAAGCCTCTGATAAAGAGCTTGAAGAGATGGCTAGCCATCTTTTAAGCCAAGAATTTAATTTAGTGAGCACTGATAAAGCTGTCTTCATTTGGGCTGCGCTTTCTCTTTATTGGCTACAACTGGCTCAACAAATTCCTCATAACAGTCGCCAAGAAGGAACTGACAATCTACATTACTGCCCTGTTTGTGGTTCTGCCCCCGTGTCAAGTGTTGTCCATATCGGTACTTCACAAGGTTTACGCTATTTGCACTGCAATCTCTGTGAAAGTGAGTGGAATTTAGTGCGCGCACAATGCACAAACTGCAATGAACACAAAAATCTTGAAATGTGGTCATTAAATGAAGAGCTTGCTCTTGTTCGTGCTGAAACCTGTGGCGATTGCCAAAGCTATTTAAAAATCATGTTCCAAGAAAAAGATCCGAATGTTGAAGCAGTAGCAGATGATTTAGCATCAATTTTCTTAGATATTGAAATGGAAGAAAAAGGCTTCGCACGCAGTGGATTAAATCCATTTGTCTTCCCTGCAGAAGAAGTGTAATGTCTTATTTTTCAGATAAACAAAGTGCGGTCAAAATTGACCGCACTTTTGTATTCTAGAGATAACATGCCATCACGACAGCATTTTCTCGTCCACCATCTGGTTTGGGATAATAATTCTTACGAATATCAACCTCATTAAATCCCAACTTTTCATAAAGGAATCGAGCAGGATTCGATTCACGCACTTCAAGCCAAAGCGTTTGAATACCTTTCTCTTTAAGCTTATCCATTAAACCTTGCAATAAAAACGAACCGTAGCCCTTTCCTTGTTGAGCAGGGTCAATCGCAATATTAAATAATGTGGCTTCATCTAATACCGTTTGGCAAATAGCAAATCCCAGTACTTGCTCCTTTTCCACTAATTTCAAATTGAGATAACGCTCGCCGACATTATTTTTCAATGTTCCCAATGACCAAGGCACAAGATGTGCTGCTTGTTCAATTTCATATAAGCGATCCATATCGCATTCTTTAATAGGAAAAAGAGAAGGCATCATGATTAAATTTGTTGGATTTGTTGCCAAAGCTCACGCTTAGCTTGACTATCTTGCTGGAATTGTTGCCAATCAACAGAACGATATACTCGCTCTGCATTTAAGCAATAAGGCAAAGTGCGGTCGATTTCATCAGTATTTTCAGCTAATAACCAATACCGTACAGAATGTTGTAACGTGATATGTTGAATTTGATCAAAATTCAAGCAAAGGCAATCTTCTTTTTTGAGCTCTAGCGCAAGTCGAATATCTGCAAAAAGCGGTGAACTCGAGAGATTATCATTAGCCACCACAATAAATTTCACTTGTTCTGAAACACTCACACCTACCGCCCCTTGCAATACTTCTGGGCGATGGAGCTGCCAACGGGTTATTCCCATTTCATTTAAAAGAAGATTGCGTCTATCCATAGATTAACGAGCGATAGTATCTAGCGGATAATCTCTTAAACCTTTAACAATTGCTTTTTCTTGCGCATCTGTTGGTTTTTCTTGATACGCTTTTAAGCTACGGAAAGAAAGAATGTTTTTCGCTTGATAAACCACGGCAATAAAGCGTTGGAAATCTTTACCATCACAAGCATAGTAAACATCTGAAGCGTTACCAATTGTTTTTAACTCACATACTTTTTTGTTTGCATCAAGATATTTTGTCGTTAATTCAGGAACATGAGAAACATCTTTTAAATAATAGGTTTCGCTCATAATGAATTTACGATTGCTACGATCTACATTCGCCGCTCCACTTAAGAAACGCGGATCTTCTGATTTATCAAAGGCTTTTGTTTGTTTATAGAATTTCTCGCCGTTGAATGTCACTTCTTGATTACCTTTTTTCATGCGCTCAAACTGAGCATCTAAGCTTTGCGCTTGTGCCGCAGGTAATTCAACTGTTGAGTTTGTTGGTAGGGTTGAAGTTTTTTGTTTGCTACCTTGAAGTTGTTCGATTAATTGACAGCCGGACAATAAACTTGCCATTGCGACTGCTGTGATGATTTTTTTCATAAATAATTCCTT
>CAJPKS010000044.1:0-10231 GCA_905371285.1 Haemophilus sp. HMSC068C11
ATACAGGGTATTTATTATGTCAGGACAAACCTCGATTGAGTATATCCAGCACCATTTGACTTACCTAACCACAGGGGAAGGATTTTGGACCTTTAATTTAGATACATTTTTCTTTTCTATCGTTTGCGGTTTAGTTTTTATTGGTATTTTTTATAAAGTAGCTAAAAAAACGACAACCGGTGTTCCAGGAAAATTGCAGTGTGCAGTTGAAATGGCTGTAGAATGGATAGATGGTGTCGTTCGTGAAAACTATCATGGAAAACGAGGGGTTATTGCGCCATTAGCATTAACTATCTTCGTTTGGGTGTTTATCATGAATGCAATTGACCTTGTACCTGTTGATTACATCCCTCAACTTTTTGCTTTAATTAGCGGAGATCATCATATTCCTGTACGTGCCGTGCCTACTACAGATATGAACATGACCTTCGCAATGTCTATTTCTGTATTTATTCTAATTCTGTTTTATACCGTGAAATCTAAAGGTATTACAGGATTGGTTAAAGAATATACGTTACATCCTTTTAATCATTGGGCTTTTATTCCCGTAAACTTACTATTAGAGTCTGTTACTTTAATTTCAAAACCAGTCTCTCTTGCTTTACGTTTGTTCGGTAATATGTATGCTGGTGAGTTGATTTTCATTCTTATCGCAGTGATGTATTCAGCTAATGCTTTCGTTGCTGCTATGGGAGTGCCATTGCATTTAGTTTGGGCTATATTCCATATTTTGGTTATAACGTTGCAAGCCTTTGTTTTCATGATGTTAACTGTTGTTTATCTCAGTATCGCTTATAACAAAGCCGAACATTAATTAACTTTTTTATTAACAAACCGGGCGAAAGCCTTAACTCAACTTGGAGAAATCTTATGGAAACTGTAATTAGTGCAACAATTATTGCATCTGCGATTATGCTTGCTTTTGCTGCTTTAGGTACTGCAATTGGCTTCGGTCTTTTAGGTGGTAAATACCTAGAATCTGCAGCTCGCCAACCTGAATTAGCTAACTCACTACTTACAAAAATGTTTATCGTTGCAGGTCTATTGGATGCGATTGCTATGATTGCAGTTGGTATCGGCTTGTACTTTGCATTTGCAAACCCATTTGCCTCATTATTAGGTTAATAAACAACAAACAGCCTATTAAAGAAGGGGGTATGTTGTGAATATTAATGCAACATTAATTGGCCAAACTATAGCATTTATCATCTTTGTATGGTTTTGTGTTAAATATGTATGGCCACCAATTATTAAAGCAATTGAGGAACGTCAGAGCCAAATTGCGAACGCGTTAGCGTCAGCTGAAGCAGCGAAAAAAGAGCAAGCAGATACTAAAAATCTTGTGGAACAAGAACTTTTATCTGCAAAAGTACAAGCTCAAGAGATTTTAGATGCTGCGAATAAACGTCGCAATGAAGTGTTAGACGAAGTGAAGGCAGAAGCCGAAGAACTGAAAGCAAAAATTATTGCTCAAGGTTATGCTGAAGTAGAAGCAGAACGTAAACGTGTTCAAGAAGAATTACGTGTTAAAGTGGCTTCATTAGCAGTGGCTGGTGCTGAGAAAATTGTGGGTCGTTCTATTGACGAAGCGGCAAACAATGACATTATTGATAAATTAGTTGCAGAGTTATAAGAGGCTTAGCTTATGTCAGAATTAACTACAATAGCTCGCCCTTATGCAAAAGCTGCATTCGACTTTGCCATTGAACAAAGTGCGGTCGAAAAATGGACTGAAATGTTAGGTTTCGCTGCTGCCGTAGCTGAAGATGAAGCGGTAAAAGCTTACTTAAGTAGTTCTCTTTCTGCACAGAAATTAGCTAATACAGTAATTTCTATTTGTGGCGAACAATTGGATCAATATGGGCAAAATCTTATTCGGTTAATGGCTGAAAATAAGCGTTTGAGTGCGATTCCTACCGTGTTTGAAGAATTTAAACATTATGTGGAAGAACATCAAGCTATTGCAGAAGTTGAAGTAACTTCTGCACAACCATTGAATGCAACACAAATCGAAAAAATTGCAGCTGCAATGGAAAAAAGATTAGCTCGCAAAGTGAAATTAAATTGCAATGTAGATAGCTCACTGATTGCCGGTGTAGTGATTCGTACAGAAGATTTTGTGATTGACGGAAGTAGTCGTGGACAACTTGCTCGTCTCGCAAATGAGTTGCAATTATAAGAGGAATACAAGATGCAACTAAATTCAACTGAAATTAGTGAATTGATTAAAAAACGCATCGCTCAATTTGACGTGGTGAGCGAAGCCCGTAACACAGGGACAATTGTTTCTGTAAGTGACGGGATTATTCGTATTCATGGCTTAAGCGATGTGATGCAAGGCGAAATGATCGCCTTACCAGGCAACCGTTACGCAATGGCACTTAACCTTGAACGTGATTCTGTTGGTGCGGTAGTAATGGGTCCTTACGCAGATTTAGCGGAAGGTATGGAAGTACAATGTACTGGCCGTATTCTTGAAGTACCAGTTGGCCGTGGTTTATTAGGTCGTGTGGTAAATACGCTTGGTCAACCAATCGATGGTAAAGGTGAAATTGAAAACGATGGTTTCTCTCCTGTTGAAGTCATTGCACCAGGTGTTATCGATCGTAAATCGGTTGATCAGCCTGTACAAACCGGTTATAAAGCGGTTGACTCCATGGTTCCAATCGGTCGTGGTCAACGTGAGTTAATCATCGGTGACCGTCAAACTGGTAAAACAGCATTAGCAATCGACGCAATCATTAACCAACGTGATTCAGGTATTAAATGTATCTATGTAGCGATCGGCCAAAAAGCGTCGACTATTGCAAACGTAGTACGTAAATTAGAAGAGCACGGTGCGCTTGAAAACACTATCGTTGTTGCGGCATCTGCATCTGAATCAGCTGCTTTACAATATTTAGCGCCTTATGCTGGTTGTGCAATAGGTGAATATTTCCGTGATCGCGGTGAAGATGCGTTAATCGTTTACGATGACTTATCAAAACAAGCCGTTGCTTATCGTCAAATTTCATTATTATTACGTCGTCCACCAGGTCGTGAAGCATATCCAGGTGACGTATTCTATCTACACTCACGTTTACTTGAACGTGCAGCACGTGTAAATGAAGAATATGTAGAAAAATTCACTCAAGGTGCAGTAAAAGGAAAAACTGGTTCTTTAACCGCTCTTCCTATTATTGAAACTCAAGCTGGTGATGTTTCAGCATTCGTTCCAACCAACGTAATTTCGATTACCGATGGTCAGATTTTCTTAGAATCTAACTTATTTAACTCTGGTATTCGTCCAGCGGTAAACCCTGGTATTTCGGTATCTCGTGTGGGTGGTTCTGCACAAACTAAAGTAGTGAAAAAATTAGCTGGTGGTATCCGTACTGCATTAGCTCAATATCGTGAATTAGCGGCGTTTGCTCAGTTCGCATCTGACCTTGACGATGCTACCCGCAAACAACTTTCTCACGGTGAAAAAGTCACTGAATTATTGAAACAAAAACAATATGTACCGCTTAGCGTAGCAGAGCAATCTGTGTTGCTTTTCGCGGTTGAGTTTGGCTATTTAGAAGATGTGGAATTGCAAAAAATTGCAAGTTTTGAAGCCGCACTTTTAGATTACGCTCGCCGTAACCACAGCGAGTTTATGGCTGAATTGACCAAAACCGGTAATTACAATGATGAAGTTAAAGCATCATTGAAATCGATTTTGGATAACTTTAAAGCCAACAGCGCGTGGTAAAAGTAACGGAGAAATAAGATGGCAGGTGCAAAAGAGATAAAAACCAAAATTGCCAGTGTACAAAGTACACAAAAAATTACAAAGGCAATGGAAATGGTGGCGACCTCGAAAATGCGTAAAACGCAGGATCGTATGTCGGCTTCTCGTCCGTATTCTGAAACAATACGAAATGTTATCAGCCACGTCTCTAAAGCAAGTGTTGGTTATAAACACCCATTTTTAATTCAACGCGAAGTGAAAAAAGTCGGGATCTTAGTGGTCTCGACTGACCGCGGAATGTGTGGTGGTTTGAACATTAACTTGTTTAAAACCGTCATGACAGAAATCAAACAATGGAAAGATAAAGGTGTTAATGTTGAATTGGGTTTAATTGGCTCAAAAGGCATTAGCTTCTTCCGTTCATTAGGATTACCTGTTCGTGCACAACTTTCCGGTTTGGGTGATAATCCGACAATGGAAGACTTAATTGGTGTTGCAAACGGTATGTTTGGTAGCTATAAAGACGAAGAAGTAGATGCAGTTTATATTGCCTACAATAAATTCGTTAATACAATGGCACAAAAACCAGTTTATCAACAATTAATACCATTACCGGCATTAGAAACCGATAATTTAGAGCAAAGACAAAGCACCTGGGATTACCTTTACGAGCCAGAGCCAAAAGTCTTATTAGACAGTTTGCTTACTCGTTATTTGGAATCACAAGTGTATCAATCTGTGGTAGATAACCTTGCTTCCGAGCAAGCTGCTAGAATGGTAGCAATGAAAGCGGCAACTGATAATGCAGGTAATTTAATCAATGACTTGCGATTAGTTTACAATAAAGCCCGTCAAGCAAGTATTACAAATGAATTAAACGAAATCGTCGCCGGCGCGGCAGCGATTTAATGAAAGAGGAACGGTAATGTCAGCAGGAAAAATTGTACAAATCATCGGTGCGGTGATTGACGTTGAATTCCCACAAGATGCAGTACCAAAAGTTTACGATGCATTAAAAGTTGAATCAGGTTTAACCCTTGAAGTTCAACAACAATTAGGTGGCGGTGTAGTTCGCTGTATCGCATTAGGTACATCTGACGGCTTAAAACGTGGCTTAAAAGTAGAAAATACGGGTAACCCGATTCAAGTTCCAGTAGGGACTAAAACGTTAGGCCGTATTATGAACGTATTAGGTGAACCAATCGATGAGCAAGGTGAAATTGGCGCGGAAGAAAATTGGTCTATTCACCGTCCGGCACCAAGCTATGAAGAACAATCTAACAGTACGGAATTATTAGAAACTGGTATCAAAGTTATCGACTTAATTTGTCCATTCGCAAAAGGTGGTAAAGTAGGTCTATTCGGTGGTGCGGGTGTAGGTAAAACCGTTAACATGATGGAATTAATCCGTAATATCGCGATTGAGCACTCAGGTTACTCCGTATTTGCGGGTGTAGGTGAGCGTACTCGTGAAGGTAACGACTTCTATCATGAAATGAAAGATTCTAACGTATTAGACAAAGTATCATTAGTTTACGGACAAATGAATGAGCCACCAGGTAACCGTTTACGTGTTGCGTTAACCGGTTTAACTATGGCAGAGAAATTCCGTGACGAAGGTCGTGATGTATTATTCTTCGTGGATAATATCTATCGTTATACCCTTGCTGGTACTGAAGTATCTGCGTTATTAGGTCGTATGCCATCTGCGGTAGGTTACCAACCAACATTAGCAGAAGAAATGGGTGTGTTACAAGAACGTATCACTTCAACCAAAACAGGTTCTATCACCTCTGTTCAAGCGGTATACGTACCTGCGGATGACTTAACTGACCCATCTCCGGCAACAACCTTCGCGCACTTAGACTCAACAGTTGTATTAAGTCGTCAAATTGCGTCTTTAGGTATTTACCCTGCGGTTGACCCATTAGATTCAACTTCACGTCAATTAGATCCACTCGTTGTTGGTCAAGAGCACTATGATGTAGCGCGTGGCGTACAAGGTATCTTACAACGTTATAAAGAATTAAAAGATATTATCGCAATTCTTGGTATGGACGAGTTATCTGAAGATGACAAACTTGTGGTAGCACGTGCTCGTAAAATTGAACGTTTCTTATCACAACCGTTCTTCGTTGCTGAGGTATTTAACGGTACTCCAGGTAAATACGTTTCTTTAAAAGAAACTATCCGCGGCTTTAAAGGTATTTTAAACGGCGAATACGACCATATTCCAGAACAAGCGTTCTACATGGTCGGTACAATCGACGAAGCGCTAGAAAAAGCCAAAAATATGTAATCACTTCAAGTCATTTGAAGGAGAACAAAAATGGCGACATTTAACCTAATAATAGTCAGCGCAGAGCGAAAAATCTTTGAAGGTGCTGTGAAACAAATCCAAGCAACAGGTGTGGAAGGTGAACTTGGTATTTTACCAAACCACACCCCTTTAATGACGGCTATTAAGCCGGGGATTGTTAAATTCACCCTTGAAGATGGCAAAGAAGAAGTTATCTATGTTTCAGGCGGCTTCTTAGAAGTTCAACCTAAAGTAGTGACTGTGCTTGCCGATGTTGCAATTCGCGGTAGCGAGTTAGATGCAGATCGTATTCTTAAAGCAAAACGCAAAGCTGAAGAAAATATTGTGGCTCACGTTTCTGATGTGGATTATGAGCTTCTTGTAGCGAAACTTTCTAGAGAGTTAGCGAAACTTCGTGCTTACGAGCTTACTGAAAAACTCGTTAAATCAAAACGATAAGTTTATGATAATAAAAAAGAGCGGTCATTTTGACCGCTCTTTTTGTTTCTATCTTAAGAAATATCGATAAGCTTTACTCTCACTTACATCTTCATAAACATAACCGAGTTGTGTTAAAGCTTGCTCAAATTCTGCGTTATCTTTTTCTTCTAATTGGAATGCTGCAAGGATATTACCGTAATCGGCACCATGCGCACGATAGTGGAACAATGAAATATTCCAGCGTTTACCTAATATTTCTAAGAATTTCAGTAGAGCCCCTTTTTGTTCTGGAAATTCAAAGCTATAAAGTCGCTCATTACGGTTTGAAACGCGTCCGCCCATCAAGTAACGAATGTGTGTTTTAGCAATGTCGTCATCAGACATATCTTCAACATCAAAACCGTTTTTCGTTAAATCAGCAATAATGTCTGCTTTTTCTGCTTCATTAGTCGTTCGTACACCAACAAAAATGCAAGCTTTTTGGTTATCTGCATAACGATAACTAAATTCTGTTACTGCACGATTACCGATAACATGGGCAAATTTTAAGAAACTGCCAGGTTGTTCAGGCATGGTTACCGCCAATAAAGCCTCACGGTTTTCACCAATTTCGCAACGCTCCGAAACATAACGTAAAGTATGGAAGTTAAGGTTGGCGCCAGATAGAATTGCCGCCATATTTTTGCCTTCCAAATTGTTTTGTTTCACGTATTTCTTCAAACCGGCTAAACCTAATGCACCAGATGGTTCTGATACCGCACGCACATTTTCGAATAAATCTTTCATTGCGGCACAAACTTCATCGCTATCCACCAACACCATTCCATCCAAATATTTCTGGCATAAACGGAATGTCTCATCACCAATACGTTTTACTGCTACACCGTCAGCAAATAGAGCAACGTGCGCTAAATCTGTGGGTTCACCTTTTTCTAAAGCGGCATTCAAACAGGCTGAATCTTTGGACTCGACACCGATCACTTTAATTTCCGGCATAAATTGTTTGAGTAAAATGGCTACGCCAGCAGCGAGACCACCGCCTCCAACTTGCACAAAGACATAATCCAAATCAGCCACTTGTTGCAGCATTTCCATTGCCAACGTGCCTTGACCCGCGATCACCAATGGATGATCAAACGGCGGAATAAATGTCATATGTTTAGATTTTGAAAGCTCAATAGCTTTAGTTTTAGCTTCATCGAAATTAGCACCGTGTAGCAACACTTCGCCACCAAATCCACGGACAGCATCCACTTTAATGCTTGGTGTGTTTTGTGGCATAACGATCAATGCTTTTAGCCCAAGTTGTTTCGCTGATAATGCTACGCCTTGCGCATGATTGCCCGCAGAAGCAGCAATAACACCAGCCTGTTTTTGTTCATCAGAAAGGCTAGAAATCATTGCATAAGCACCACGCAGCTTAAAGCTATTTACTGGCTGTCGGTCTTCACGTTTAATCCAAATATTATTATGCAGACGGTCAGATAATTTCCCCATTTTTTGTAGCGGGGTTACAGTAGCGGCTTCATATACTCTAGAGCCAAGTTTAACAATCGCGTTAACATAATCCGATTGAGAGGGTTGAGGATTGGTAATTAAATTTTTCATGATACTTAATTTGTTATGATGAAGTGCGGTTAATTTTTTCTTTATTTTTATCCTCCTCTCTTTTATGAGAGGAGGAGCGATTAGAGATTATTTTAATAGACTCTTATCACGCACAGCCCCTTTATCCGCAGAAGTAGCGAAGTGACCAAATACTTTTAATGCAAAGGATACTTCACGTTCACGGTGAGCAGGTTGCCAGCCTTTAGCATCTTGCTCGGTACGGCGTTTTGCTAATTCTTCATCGCTGATTTTAAGGTTAATCGAGCGATTTGGAATGTCGATTTCGATAATATCGTCATCATATACTAAACCGATGGCACCGCCAGAAGCCGCTTCAGGCGAGGCATGACCAATAGATAATCCAGAGGTACCACCAGAGAAACGACCATCTGTCAATAAAGCACATTTTTTACCTAAGCCCATAGATTTTAAGTAGCTGGTTGGATACAACATTTCTTGCATACCCGGGCCGCCTTTTGGACCTTCGTAACGGATAATCACAACGTGACCTTCTTTGACTTTACCACCTAAAATACCAGATACAGCATCTTCTTGGCTTTCAAATACGATTGCGCGGCCAGTAAATTTCCAGATCGATTCATCCACACCCGCCGTTTTTACGATACAACCGTCTTTAGCGATGTTACCGAATAATACGGCTAAGCCACCTTCTTGAGAAATTGCATTTTCTTTGTTACGGATACAACCGCTTACACGGTCATCATCTACGCTATCCCAACGGCAATCTTGTGAGAAGGCTTGCGTGGTACGAATACCTGCCGGACCCGCACGGAAGAATTTATGTAATTCTTCGTCTTTGTTACGAATGATATCGTATTGATTTAATTGCTCTTCTAAAGTCATACCTAACACGGTTTTGGTATTACGGTGGATTAGACCTGCGCGATCTAGTTCACCTAATAAGCCCATAATGCCACCTGCACGGTGCACATCTTCCATGTGGTATTTATTGGTGTTTGGTGCGATTTTGCTTAAGCAAGGCACAACGCGTGATAAGCGGTCAATATCCGCCATTTTGAAATCGACACCCGCTTCTTGAGCAGCTGCTAATAAGTGTAAAACGGTATTACTTGAACCACCCATCGCAATATCTAAACTCATTGCATTTTCAAAGGCTTCAAAGGTGCCGATTGAACGTGGCAATACGCTTTCATCGTCTTGTTCATAATAGCGTTTGCAAAGTTCAACAATTTGACGACCTGCTTGTAAGAATAATTCTTTACGGTCAGCATGGGTCGCCAACATTGAGCCATTGCCTGGTAAAGATAAACCCAACGCTTCGGTTAAGCAGTTCATTGAGTTAGCAGTAAACATCCCTGAGCAAGAACCACAGGTTGGGCAAGCGCTGCGCTCAATGGCATCAACATCTTTATCGCTGACATTTACATCAGCGCTTTGAATCATTGCATCAATTAAGTCTAACTTGATGAGCTGGTCAGAAAGTTTGGTTTTACCCGCTTCCATTGGGCCGCCTGAAACGAAGATAGTTGGAATGTTCAAACGCATTGCCGCCATTAACATTCCCGGGGTGATTTTGTCACAGTTGGAAATACACACCATTGCATCAGCACAGTGAGCATTAACCATATATTCCACGCTGTCTGCGATTAAATCACGGCTTGGTAAGGAATAAAGCATCCCGCCGTGGCCCATCGCGATACCATCATCTACTGCGATAGTATTGAATTCTTTTGCCACGCCGCCAGCTTTTTCAATTTCAGCTGCGACTAGTTGACCCATGTCTTTTAAATGAACATGCCCTGGTACAAATTGGGTGAATGAGTTCACCACCGCAATAATCGGTTTACCAAAGTCATTTTCTTTCATCCCTGTTGCACGCCATAAGGCACGTGCACCCGCCATATTACGACCTTGTGTACTGGTCGCTGAACGTAGTTTTGGCATAAATAATCTCTCCAAGTAAATTTTTGTTAAAGTTTGTTATGTTATTTAATTTCTTCGTTAATTGATACTGCCAAATCTCCCCTACCCCTCTTTGCTAAAGAGGGGGAAATCTTTAGTTAATCGGCAACAATTTTGTCACTTTCATTTTAGCGGTACTAAATTATTAACGCTAATATCAAATTTTATCTCATTTCAATCCCCTCTTTAGCAAAGAGGGGTAGGGGAGATTTGGCAGAAGATAATAC
>CAJPKS010000045.1:0-10184 GCA_905371285.1 Haemophilus sp. HMSC068C11
TATTCCGCCTAACCTTGGTTTACCAGCTCAAGCGGTAGTGAAAGGGGATTCACTTGTGGCTGAAATTAGCGCCGCCTCTATTTTGGCAAAAGTCGCACGCGATCAGGAAATGGAAGAATTAGATAAAAAGTATCCTGAATATGCTTTTGCTCAACATAAAGGGTATCCGACCAAATTACACTTAGAAAAATTAGCGGAACTGGGGCCTTTATCTGAGTATCGTCGAAGTTTTTCACCTGTGAAGAAAGCGCTAGGCATAGAAGAGTAGTGAGCTTGAAAGATTGTAAGATTGAATAATATAAAATGGATATTTATTGCCTTGTCTTTGATGACTATGAAACGTTAGATTTAATGGGTTCTGTTGAGTTTTTAGCAAGAGTTCCTAATGGTAAGCTTCACTATGTATCCCAAGTTGGTGGATTAATTCGTAGTAAGCAAGGATTTTATATTGAAACAGAAAAGCTAGAACATTTATTACCTCATAGTGTGTTATTGGTTGGTGGGGGACAGGGAATTCGTCAGTTAGTAAACGATGAACAATTTATTAATCAGCTTGGTAAATGGATTGATGAGTCAGAGATTTGTCTCAGTGTTTGTACAGGTTCAGCATTATTGGCTTGTACGGGGCGATTAGATAGTTTAAAAGCGACATCTAATAAAAAATCTTTTGAATGGGTAAAAAATGTCGCCCAGCTGTAAAATGGCAACCCATTGCAAGATGGGTGAAAGATGGCAAGTTTTACACTTCATCAGGCGTTTCTGCTGGTATGGATATGGCGCTTGGGTTTATTGCTGATTATTATGGCAGTGACTTGGCTCAAGACATTGCTAACCACACCGAATATCATTGGCAAAAAGATCCTAGTGTAGATAATTTTGCTCAAATCTATGGATATAAATAATAGATTTAGTTTTAGATTAAACAAAAGAGCGGTCAAAATTGACCGCTCTTTTTATCTCTCAGCGAGATTATTTATTTAATTTCGCTTTGTAAGTTGGATTCATTAAGTTTTCTACAGAAAGGATATCATCCAATTGTTCTGCGGTTAATAAACCTTTTTCTAATACAACTTCACGTACGCCTTTACCGGTTTGAGCACAGATTTTACCCACTAAGTCGCCATTATGGTGACCGATAAATGGATTCAAGTAAGTCACGATACCGATTGAGTTGAATACGTAGTTTTCACAAATTTCTTTGTTTACAGTAATACCGTCTACACATTTATCGCGTAAGTTCACGCAAGCATTGGTTAAGATGTCGATAGATTCAAACATTGCTTGACCAATCACTGGTTCCATTACGTTTAATTGTAATTGACCTGCTTCAGATGCGAAAGTAACGGTAGTATCGTTACCAATTACTTTAAAGCATACTTGGTTCACCACTTCTGGAATAACTGGGTTTACTTTTGCAGGCATGATAGAAGAACCTGCTTGTAATTCAGGTAAGTTAATTTCTTTAATACCTGCACGTGGACCAGAAGAGAGTAAACGTAAGTCGTTACATACTTTAGATAGTTTTACTGCGGTACGTTTTAATGCACCATGAACCATGACATAAGCACCACAGTCAGATGTTGCTTCGATTAAGTTTTCAGCGGGTACGCAAGGTAATCCAGTTACCTTGGCAAGGTGTTTTACTACTAATTCTGTATAACCTTGTGGTGTATTTAAACCAGTACCGATTGCGGTTGCACCAAGGTTGACTTCAAGGAGCAACTCAGCGGTACGTTTTAAGTTACGTACTTCTTCTTCAAGTAATACGGCAAAGGCTTTAAACTCTTGACCAACGGTCATAGGTACCGCATCTTGTAATTGGGTACGACCCATTTTTAAAATTTTAGCAAATTCTTTTGCTTTATTATCGAAACCATCATGTAAGTATTGGATTTTGTCGATAAGTTTCAAAATGCTGTTATATACTGCAATACGGAAACCGGTAGGATACGCATCGTTGGTAGATTGGCTAGCGTTCACGTGGTCCATTGGGTTAATAACATCATATTCACCTTTTTTATGACCAATTTTTTCAAGTGCGAGGTTAGCAACTACTTCGTTGGTATTCATATTAACAGAAGTACCCGCACCACCTTGATATACATCAGATGGGAATTGATCTAAGCATTTCCCCGTGGTAAGAATTTCATCACAAGCCGCTACAATCGCTTTTGCAATATCACTTGGAATAGCACCTAATTCACCATTCGCTAAGGCAGTTGCTTTTTTAACCATTACCATGCCGCGAACAAATTCCGGTACATCAGAAATGGTTACATTAGAAATATTGAAGTTTTCAACCGCTCTTAAGGTATGGATACCCCAGTATGCATCAGCTGGTACATCACGTTCACCTAATAAATCCACTTCTTTTCTGTATTGAGTCATTTTAATCACCTTTTTTGGTTGTTAATTAATTTGAGGTAATTATAGGAATTTACATAGAAAATAAATTTGACATGGATCACATTTCAAATAAGACGTATAAGAGATATTTTCATTTCTCGCATAAATTTTTTTAGGGTGAAATTTTTTTATTTATCCCCTTGAAACCGAAAAAGTTATCCCCACATTTAAAACACTTTATTTTAATAAGAAGGAAATTAATCATGAATATTCGTCCTTTACACGATCGTGTAATCATTAAACGTGAAGAAGTAGAAACTCGTTCAGCTGGCGGTATCGTATTAACCGGTTCAGCGGCGACTAAATCAACCCGTGCGAAAGTATTGGCAGTGGGTAAAGGTCGTATTTTGGAAAATGGTACCGTTCAACCTTTAGATGTAAAAGTTGGCGATACAGTCATTTTCAATGATGGTTATGGCGTGAAAAGTGAAAAAATCGATGGTGAAGAAGTGTTAATCATTTCTGAAAACGACATTTTGGCGATTGTTGAATAATTTAAATTAAGGAAAAAAGAAAATGGCAGCAAAAGACGTAAAATTTGGTAACGATGCACGCGTAAAAATGCTTAAAGGCGTGAATGTATTAGCCGATGCAGTAAAAGTGACCCTTGGCCCTAAAGGTCGTAATGTCATTTTAGATAAATCATTTGGTGCACCAACCATCACTAAAGATGGTGTATCTGTCGCACGTGAAATTGAATTAGAAGATAAATTTGAAAACATGGGTGCACAAATGGTGAAAGAGGTTGCCTCTAAAGCCAATGATGCAGCAGGTGACGGTACAACGACAGCAACAGTTCTTGCTCAAGCTATCGTAAATGAAGGCTTAAAGGCTGTGGCTGCGGGTATGAATCCAATGGATTTAAAACGTGGTATCGATAAAGCGGTAAGTGCGGTTGTTTCTGAGCTTAAAAATTTATCTAAACCTTGCGAAACCTCTAAAGAAATTGAGCAAGTGGGAACAATTTCTGCAAACTCTGACAGCATTGTGGGTCAATTAATTGCTCAAGCAATGGAAAAAGTAGGTAAAGAAGGCGTGATTACTGTAGAAGATGGTACAGGTCTTGATGATGAATTAGCGGTTGTGGAAGGGATGCAATTCGATCGTGGTTACTTATCACCTTATTTCATCAACAAACCAGAAACGGCGACTGTTGAATTAGATAATCCGTACATTCTTTTAGTAGATAAAAAAGTATCAAACATTCGCGAATTACTTCCAGTATTAGAAGGTGTCGCGAAAGCGGGCAAACCATTATTAATTATTGCTGAAGATATCGAAGGTGAAGCACTTGCAACTTTAGTAGTGAACACCATGCGCGGTATCGTAAAAGTAGCTGCAGTGAAAGCACCTGGTTTTGGTGATCGTCGTAAAGCAATGTTACAAGATATTGCGATCTTAACTGCTGGTACCGTGATTTCTGAAGAAATCGGTATGGAACTTGAAAAAGCGACATTAGAAGATTTAGGTCAAGCGAAACGTGTAGTCATTAACAAAGACAATACCACGATTATCGATGGTGTGGGGGATGAAGCACAAATCAAAGGTCGCGTAGCGCAAATTCGTCAACAAATCGAAGAATCAACTTCTGATTATGACAAAGAAAAACTTCAAGAACGCGTAGCTAAACTTGCCGGCGGTGTGGCTGTAATCAAAGTAGGTGCAGCAACTGAAGTTGAAATGAAAGAGAAAAAAGATCGTGTGGATGATGCATTACACGCAACTCGTGCAGCAGTTGAAGAAGGTATCGTTGCAGGTGGTGGTGTTGCATTAGTTCGAGCAGCAACCAAAGTCGCGGCAACCTTAAAAGGTGATAACGAAGAACAAGATGTAGGTATCAAACTTGCATTACGTGCAATGGAAGCGCCACTTCGTCAAATCGTCACTAACGCAGGTGAAGAAGCATCTGTTGTAGCAAGTGCGGTTAAAAATGGTGAAGGAAACTTTGGTTATAACGCAGGTACTGAACAGTATGGCGACATGATAGAAATGGGTATTCTAGATCCAACTAAAGTCACTCGTTCTGCGTTACAATTCGCGGCTTCTGTAGCGGGCTTAATGATCACTACAGAATGTATGGTTACTGATCTTCCAAAAGATGATAAAGCCGATTTAGGCGCTGCCGGCATGGGCGGTATGGGAGGCATGGGCGGAATGATGTAATTCCCCTTTGCGAAAGAAAGTGCGGTCGTTTTTCTTTATAGAAATGCGATCGCATTTTTATTTGTGTGGTGCTACACTTTACTTGTTTTCGATGATTTTATAGGTATAACAATGATAATTTCCCAAACTGAACTTAATCAACAACTCAAATCTGCCGGTATTGGTATTAATGCAACTGAATTACATGGTTTTTTGAGCGGCTTAATTTGTGGTGGACTGAAAGATCAAAGCTGGTTACCGCTTTTATATCAATTCAGTAACGATAACCACGCCTATCCAACCGCATTAATTCAGCCGATTACCGAAATCTATGAACAGATTGGTAAAACCTTAGGGGATGTAGAAGGATTTGATTTTGAATTAGGCTTAACCGAAGATGAGAGCGTGTTTGCACGTGCAGACAGTCTATCAGACTGGGCAAACCAATTTTTACTGGGTTTAGGGCTTGTTCAGACTGAATTGGGTAAAGAAAAAGGCGAAATTGGCGAAGCGGTAGATGATTTACAAGATATTTGTCAGCTTGGTTATGAAGAAGATGATGATGAAGAAGAGCTTGCCGAAGCCTTAGAAGAAATTATTGAATATGTTCGCACCATTGCCATGCTGTTTTACACCCATTTCAACGATGATGCACAAGAAATAAAACCGATATTACATTAAAAGGAACGAAACATGGATCTCGCATACATGGCGGCATTACCGCAAGAAGAATTTACAGAACGTCGTCAAAAAGTATTCGCACAAATGCAGCCAAATTCTGCTTTATTGCTATTTTCCGAAATTGAGAAACGTCGTAATAACGACTGCGATTTTCCTTTCCGTCAAGACAGTTACTTTTGGTATTTAACGGGATTTAATGAGCCAAATGCAGCGTTGTTATTGATTAAAACGGAAGATGCAGAAAAGGCAATGATATTTCTTCGTCCGCGAGATCCTTTGCTTGAAACCTGGAATGGTCGCCGATTAGGCGTTGAGCGCGCACCGCAAAAACTCAATGTCGATGAAGCCTATTCTATCGATGATTTTAAAACAGAATTTCCAAAATTAACGGAAAAATTGACCGCACTTTATCATGTAGCCGATCGTCATCCTTGGGGTGATAAATTATTAGCCGAAAGTGCGGTGAAATTTTACGCTGTTTTTGATTGGCAGCCGATGTTAAGTGAAATGCGCTTAATCAAATCTCCAAACGAAATTCGCTTAATGCAACAAGCGGGACAGATTACGGCATTTGGGCATATTAAGGCGATGCAAGTGACTCGCCCAAATCGTTTTGAATATGAAATAGAAAGCGAAATTCTGCATGAATTTAATCGTCATGGCGCAAGATTTCCATCTTATAACTCCATTGTTGCTGGGGGTGATAATGCCTGTATTTTGCACTACACTGAAAATGATCAGCCTTTGAAAGATGGCGATCTTGTGTTAATTGATGCTGGTTGTGAATTTGCTATGTATGCAGGTGATATCACACGTACATTCCCGGTGAACGGTAAATTTACTCAGCCACAACGTGAGATTTATGAATTAGTTTTAAAAGCACAAAAACGTGCGATTGAGCTATTAGTGCCTGGTAATTCAATTAAACTGGCAAATGATGAAGTGATCCGTATTAAAACTCAAGGCTTGGTGGATTTAGGCATTCTGAAAGGGGATGTCGATAAGCTGATTGAAGAAAAAGCTTATCGTCAATTTTATATGCATGGTTTAGGCCATTGGCTTGGCTTGGATGTGCACGATGTTGGCCGTTATGATGATGAACGTAGCCGTACACTTGAAGTAGGGATGATCATCACAGTTGAGCCAGGTATTTATATTTCAGAAGAGGCGGATGTGCCTGCTCAATATAAAGGCATTGGCGTGCGTATCGAGGATAACTTGCTCATGACAGAATATGGCAATAAAAATCTGACCGCGGCGGCACCAAAAGAAATCGATGACATTGAAAATTTAATGAAAAATTGAGAAGAATTCTCAAAAATGTGATCTAGTGCAAGTTTTTTGTCCAGTTAAGCTGCTAATATACTGTCAGATAAAAAAGACCAATCAAATCAGTAAGGAGTCGATTATGTACAAACACGTTTTAGTTGCGGTAGATCTTTCTGATGAAAGTGAATTTCTACTCAAAAAAGCTGTGGGAATTGCAAAACGTAATGATGCGCAACTTTCCATCATCCATGTAGATGTAAACTTCTCGGATCTCTATACTGGTTTAATTGATGTCAATATGTCATCTATGCAAGATAGAATCTCGAGCGAAACCCAAAAAGCGCTAATTAATTTAGCGGAACATGCGGGTTATCCAATAAAAGAAAAATTGAGCGGTAGCGGTGATTTAGGTCAAGTTTTGACAGACGCTATTGATCAGTATGATGTAGATCTATTAGTGACAGGTCATCACCAAGATTTCTGGAGTAAATTAATGTCTTCAACACGTCAAGTGATGAATACGATTAAAATTGATATGTTGGTTGTGCCACTTCGCGACGAATAGTGATCAAAAATTATTTTTAGCCCTATTAAAATAACGTAAATTTTAACCGCACTTCTCAATTAATGCAGTAGAGTGCGGTTTTCTTTTTTAAGATCAGTGAAAAAGCCTTTTTCTCTAGGTCAAAATATGCAAGAATAGTGAGCTTATTTTATAAATCGTGATCGAGATAGAGACACAAGGTTTTATCAATGAAAACAACAGCAGAAATTAGACAGTCATTCCTTGATTTTTTCCATAGCAAGGGGCATCAGGTCGTCGCAAGTAGTTCGCTTGTGCCTGAAAATGATCCGACATTGCTTTTCACTAATGCCGGTATGAACCAATTTAAAGACGTGTTCCTTGGTATGGACAAACGTCCTTACACACGTGCGACAACAGCACAACGTTGTGTACGCGCAGGTGGTAAGCATAATGACTTAGAAAACGTCGGTTATACGGCGCGTCACCATACTTTCTTTGAAATGCTAGGCAACTTCAGCTTTGGCGACTATTTCAAACATGATGCGATTAATTTTGCGTGGGAGTTCTTAACCTCTCCACAATGGCTCGGGTTACCAAAAGAAAAATTATGGGTAACCGTGTATGAAACTGATAATGAAGCTTATGATATTTGGCATAAAGAAGTTGGTGTGCCAGCAGAGCGTATTATTCGTATCGGTGATAACAAAGGTGCGCCTTATGCATCAGATAACTTCTGGGCAATGGGTGATACCGGTCCTTGTGGCCCATGTACCGAAATTTTCTACGATCACGGTGAGCACATTTGGGGGGGACCTCCAGGTTCACCTGAAGAAGATGGTGACCGTTATATCGAAATTTGGAACGTGGTATTCATGCAATTTAACCGTCAAGCAGACGGCACAATGGAAAAATTACCACGTCCATCTGTTGATACTGGGATGGGGTTAGAGCGTATTTCTGCTGTATTACAGCACGTAAACTCTAACTATGAGATCGATATTTTCCAAAAATTAATTGCGAAAACAGCTGAAATCGTCGGAACAACAGATTTAACCAATAAATCATTACGCGTAATTGCAGACCACATTCGTTCTTGTGCCTATTTAATTGCAGATGGCGTAATTCCATCAAACGAAGGTCGCGGTTATGTATTACGTCGTATTATCCGTCGAGCGGTACGTCATGGTCACTTGTTAGGTGCTAAAGAAGCATTCTTCTACAAACTTGTGCCAACCTTAATTGAAGTCATGGCGGAAGCCGGCAAAGAAGTTAAGGAAAAACAAGCGAATGTCGAAAAATTACTTCGTTTAGAAGAAGAACAATTTGCTCGTACATTAGAGCGCGGATTAAGCTTATTAGATGATGCGCTAGCTCAAGTGAAAGATGGTGTGTTATCAGGTGAAGTTGCCTTTAAACTTTATGATACTTATGGCTTCCCACTTGATTTAACCGCTGACGTATGTCGTGAGCGTGATATTGCAATTGATGAAGCCGGTTTTGAGCGTGAAATGGAAGCGCAACGTTTACGCGCACAATCTGCAAGCCAATTCGGCATGGATTACAACAATGTTATTCGTGTAGAAGGCGAAACAAAATTTGAAGGTTATACTGAATCAGAATCTTTAGCCAAAGTGACCGCACTTTTCCATGATGGAAAATCAGTAGATAGCATTACAGCAGGGCAAAGTGCTGTGGTGATTTTAGAAAATACCCCATTCTATGCGGAATCAGGTGGTCAAATTGGTGACAGCGGTTATTTAACCTCTCAAGGTATTCAGTTTAATGTAAAAGATACTCAAAAATATGGTCAAGTATTTGGTCATATTGGTGAGTTAGAACAAGGCAGTTTAAAAGTTGGACAAACAGTCAATGCGGTTGTGGATGCAGCAAGACGTCATCAAACGTCACTTAACCATTCTGCAACACACTTATTACACGCCGCATTGCGTCAAGTTTTAGGTCACCATGTAGTGCAAAAAGGATCATTAGTATCCGATACAGCATTACGTTTTGACTTTGCTCATCCGGAAGCGATTACCAAAGCACAGCTTAACGAAATTGAAACGTTGGTAAACCAAAAAGTACGTGAGAATTTTGTGGTTCAAACGGACGTAATGGATATCGAAGCGGCAAAAGCAAAAGGTGCAATGGCGTTATTCGGTGAAAAATATGCTGATGTGGTACGTGTTTTAACAATGGGTGATTTCTCCGTTGAACTTTGTGGTGGAATTCATGCTAAACGTACCGGTGATATCGGTTTATTTAAAATTGTGGCGGAAACTGCAGTTGCAGCAGGTGTTCGTCGTATTGAAGCGGTAACGGGTGAAAATGCAATTAATTGGTTACATAATCAACAACGCATTCTTGCTCAAAGTGCAGATTTATTTAAATCTGACATTAATACCCTTGTTGAGAAAATTCAGCAACTTCAAGATAAAGCGAAGAAAGCAGAAAAAGAATTACAAGGATTAAAAGAAAAAGCCGCAATGCAAGCAGGGTCCGATTTAGTGAAAAGTGCGGTTAAAATTAATGATGTTTCTGTAATCGTACATCAACTAGACGGAATTGAAACTAAATCGTTACGTGTGATGGTTGATGATTTAAAAAATCAACTTGGTTCAGGCGTAATTGTATTTGCATCTATTTTAGATGATAAAGTCAACCTCGTCGTTGGCGTGACAAGCGATTTAACTGCTAAAGTGAAGGCTGGTGAGCTAGTGAATTTAATGGCTCAGCAAGTTGGTGGGAAAGGCGGTGGTCGCCCTGATATGGCAATGGCAGGAGGCTCCCAACCAGAAAATGTGAATCTAGCATTAACTGTCGCACAAAACTGGTTAAGCAATAATCTGTAGTACAAGCAGGTCGGTGGGATGCCGATCTTTACTTGATTGATAGGGATATCTAATAAATGCAAACTAAGGAGATAAAAGATGTTAATCTTAACTCGAAAAGTTGGCGAAAGTGTTCTCATTGGAGACGATATTTCTATCACGGTTTTGAGTGTACGTGGAAACCAAGTCAAACTCGGTGTGCAAGCGCCTAAAGAAGTATCCGTTCACCGAGAGGAAATTTACCAACGAATTCTGCAGTCAAAAGATGAACATATAGATGGGGCATCTTAAGACCGACGAGTTTTATGAATGTTTTACATTCTATTTAT
>CAJPKS010000046.1:0-10072 GCA_905371285.1 Haemophilus sp. HMSC068C11
GATGAAAAAGAAAGACATTGAAATTCCAGAAACCACAGACTTTTCACCTAAAGCGGCTTAAAAATAAGCCGCTTATCATCGTTATTTTTCAGCAAACACTCGGATTTGTTCAGCTCCTAAATGCCCTGGTACGGTTTTTTTCAGGTTTAAATCACTATCTAAAAAGAGATTGAACGGATAGCCACGCACTCTTGCTTTATCAATGATTTCGCCTTTTTCATCTAAAAGCACTGTGATATTTTTATATTCCAATCCTTTGTACCACTCAATAAAATCAGCGGTGCCTTTTTCGCCTTTGTGATCGGGCGAAACAATGGTAATCACTTCAAAATTGCGATCTTTTTCCGCACTTAAATCATCAATTTCAGCTAATCCTGCCAAACAGATCGGACACCAAGATGCCCACATTTTTACATACACAGGTTTGCCTTTATATTGGCTTAAAGTAACTGGCTGATTGTTTAAATCTTTGAGTTGCACATCCGCTAAATTAGTTTGTGCAAAAGCGTTTAGGCTGAATGCCATTAGAAATATTGATAGTAGTTTTTTCATTGTTTTTTCCTTTTATAGATTTATTTTGTTGAGGTTATGTTTTACGAAAAATTATTTGTAATCAATAAAATACCCATTACGATAATTAAAATTCCGCCACCGATTTTAAATTTGTCTAAGTGTTTATTTAACCCTTTGGTACGTTTTAGCAAGCTGTCAGAGAAGAACGAAAACAGTACAAAAGGCGTTGCCAAGCCTAAAACATAAACAAACATCATCGATGCACCGTAAAGTGCAGAGCCTTCATCGCCTGATAAAGCTAACACGGAAGCCAGAATCGGGCCAATACAAGGTGTCCAACCAAGACTAAACGTTAAACCAAGCACAAATGCCTCAAGTGCGGTCGATTTTCCTGATGTTTTGATTTCCACCAATTTCGTGCGTTCCAACAAGCCAATTTTGAAAATGCCAAGTTGATGAATACCCAAAATAATCACGATAACGCCAGCGATAATGCGGGTGGTGTTACTAAATAAAATATTCCCTAAAAAACCAAAACTAAAGCCTAAACTGACAAACGTAAGGGAAAGCCCTAAAATAAATAAAAAAGTATTTAGGACTTTTTTACCACCTTTACTCAAAATACCAAAATAAATTGGAATAATCGGGAAAATACAAGGCGAAAGAAAAGAAGCAAGTCCCGCTAAAAATACAGTTCCAATAAGGAGTTGTTGATCTAACATCCTACACCTCCTTATTTTTTAATTGATTGAATCAAATATCCGTATCCTGCCTTTTCCATTTCGGCTAACGGAATAAATTTAATTGATGCGCTGTTAATGCAATAACGCAAACCACCTTTATCTTTCGGACC
This sequence comes from Haemophilus sp. HMSC068C11, assembly GCA_905371285.1. Taxonomy (GTDB): domain Bacteria; phylum Pseudomonadota; class Gammaproteobacteria; order Enterobacterales; family Pasteurellaceae; genus Haemophilus_D. Next base: position 1,367 of record CAJPKS010000046.1, read on the forward strand.
GTCGTCAAAAACGTGACCCAAATGGGCATTGCCCGCACGGCTTAACACCTCGGTACGTTGCATATTAAAACTATTATCCGTTTGATAATGCACTACCTCTTTTGCTATTGGTTTCGTAAAACTCGGCCAGCCACAACCCGATTCAAATTTATCATTTGAAGAAAAAACAGGCTCGCCTGTGGTGACATCAACATAAATACCCGGTTGGAAATTATCCCAATATTCGTTACTAAAAGAGCGTTCAGTATGTTTATTTTGAGTAACGGAATATTGCAACGGTGTCAATTTCGCTTTAAGTTCTGCATCACTCGGTTTCGGATAATCTTTCTCGTCAATCATAGGTTCATCTGCTTTGGTAATATCAATATGGCAGTAGCCATTTGGATTTTTCTTCAAATAATCCTGATGATATTCTTCCGCTACGGTGTAATTTTTAAGTGGTTGCACCTCAATTTGCACTGGTTTTTTATATTTGGTTTGAAGCTGGGCGAGAGCTTGTTCGATCACCGCTTTATCTGCCCCATCTTGATAATAAATCCCTGTGCGATATTGTCTGCCACGATCGTTGCCTTGTTTATTTACACTCGTTGGATCAATCACTTTAAAATAATATTGCAATAATTTATCGAGCGAAATTTGATTTGCATCGTAAGTGACTTTTACCGTTTCTGCGTGATCGGTTACCCCAATCATCTGATAACTGGTTTTCTCCGTATTACCATTGGCATAGCCAGAAATCGCATCTTTCACACCGTGAATACGCTCCATATATGCTTCCATACCCCAGAAACAGCCACCAGCAAGATAAATTTCTCGAATGTTTTGCGTATTTTCCATTGCCATTTTTTGTTCTCCAGATGATGATGTTGAATTTTGTATTGCTAAAGTTGGTGTTGCACAGCAAAGTGCGGTAATGAATAGAAATGTTTTTGATAGTTTCATTGTTTTTCCTTATGAGGTGAAAATTAACGTTACATAAGGTTAGACGGCGGATAATCCGATTTCTTACAGATTTTTGTAAAATTTTTAAAGAAATTGACTGAAATCCATTGTTATAACCAATAATAAAGAGCTAAAAATACTGTTTCGCCCTCTTTTCTAAGGTAAAAAAATCTATATGCAATCATATTCCACTCCTTCGCTTTATCACAAAGCGCTGCAAAATATGAGCCGCCGAGGAAATTGCTATGATAATGCGGTGATTGAAAGTTTTTTGCGATACTAAAATCAGAATACTTTTGCTCTCGAACTTATCATTCAATTGCTGAATTACACAGGCTGAAATTGAAGAATATTTAGTGTATTACAACCAAAAACGCATTAAAATTGCTTTCAAAGGATTGAGCCCAGTGCAATACCGAGCTCAATATTTAAGTTAACTAACCTGTCCAACTTTTGGGGGGCAGATCAAAGAGCAGTTAATTTCATCATTAAATTCGACCGCACTTTCTTTTGAAAAGGAATAAGATATGCAACTCCCTACCCTACAATCTGCAAAATTAATTCGCCGCTATAAACGCTTTTTAACTGATATTGAATTACCAAACGGTGAAGTTATAACTATTCATTGTGCAAACACTGGTGCAATGACTGGCTGTGGTGAAAAAGGGGATACTGTTTGGTACTCTCATTCTGATAGCCAAACTCGCAAATATCCACACAGTTGGGAATTAACGCAATTAGCAAATGGCCAACTTGTTTGCATTAATACGCACAGATCCAATCAGTTAGTCTTTGAAGCCTTGCAAAATAAACAAATCAAAGAGCTCGCTATGTATGATGAAATTTATCCTGAAGTGAAATATGGTGAAGAAAATAGCCGTATCGACTTCTTACTTAAAGGTGAGGGCTTGCCAGATTGTTATGTTGAAGTGAAATCAATCACTTTTGTAAAAGGAACATTAGGGATGTTTCCCGATGCGGTGACTACTCGTGGACAAAAACATGTTCGCGAGCTTTTAGCCATAAAAAAACAAAGACATCGCGCCGTTGTTCTCTTTGCTGGATTACATGATGGCTTCGATCGTTTTAAAATCGCTGAGTTTGTAGACCCTGAATATGATCGTCGTTTAAAGGACGCCAAATCTCAGGGCGTTGAAGCGTATGCTTATGCGGGAAAATTTGACATTTCAGATGGCATTCCGACCGCACTTTCTCTCACAGAAAGTGTACCTTACATCGATTAAAAAAATAATTGAGAATTATTTGCATTTTGTTATTGACAAGACATTTGATAATGGTTATCATCTAGCCATTCCAAAAACAAACAGATAATCACTCCAACTTCACGCCTATTTCCCCACAAATAGGCGTTTTTTTTCATCTCAATCTTTTCATTTCAGCCATATTCTCTATAATGTAGCCTTTAATATTAAAATAACATTAGGAAATAGAATGACTGATATTAATACCGTTCTCGCAGAACTAAAACGCGGTACTGATGAGATTCTTTCTGAAGCGGATTTAATCGAAAAACTAAAAGAAAATCGCCCACTTAAAATTAAACTTGGTGCAGACCCTACTGCTCCAGATATTCACTTAGGGCATACCGTGGTATTAAACAAACTTCGTCAATTCCAACAATTGGGCCACGAAGTCTATTTCTTAATCGGTGATTTCACGGGTATGGTCGGTGACCCATCTGGTAAAAATACCACTCGCCCACCGCTTAGCCGCGAAGATGTGCTTCGTAATGCGGAAACCTATAAAGAACAGATTTACAAAATTCTAGATCCACAAAAAACGAAAATCGTATTCAACTCTGAATGGTTGGGTAAATTGGGTACTGAAGGGATGATCCGTTTAGCAAGTAACTACACCGTAGCGCGTATGCTAGAACGTGATGACTTCAAAAAACGTTTTGGTAACAATCAACCTATCGCCATTCACGAATTTATTTATCCTTTATTACAAGGCCATGACTCTGTTGCTTTAGAAGCAGACGTTGAACTTGGTGGTACAGACCAAAAATTCAACTTACTTGTTGGTCGCGAATTACAAAAATCAGCTGGTCAGAAACCACAGGTAGCGATTACGCTTCCATTACTTGTTGGTTTAGACGGTGAGAAGAAAATGTCTAAATCATTAGGCAACTACATCGGCGTGACAGATGCTCCAAGCGATATGTTCGGTAAAATCATGTCGATCTCGGATGAATTAATGTGGGATTGGTACAACTTACTTTCTTTCCGTCCGCTCACTGAAATTGCTGAATTAAAAGCAGAAGTAGTAAATGGTAAAAACCCACGTGATGTGAAGATTTTATTAGCCAAAGAAATCATTGCTCGTTTCCATGATGAAGCGGCTGCAGAGGCGGCTGAACAAGAATTTATTAACCGTTTCCAAAAAGGTGCAATGCCGGATGAAATGCCTGAATTCACCTTTGAAGGCGAAATTGGTTTAGCAACCTTATTAAAAGAAGCAGGATTGGTTCCTTCTACTTCTGAAGCGATTCGCTCAGCGAAACAAGGTGGTGTAAAAATCAATGGCGAAAAAGTCGAAGACATGAAAGCCAATGCGCCAAAAGGCACGAACGTTTACCAAGTCGGTAAACGTAAGTTTGCACGCGTAACCATCGCATAAAACACCAATGAAAATGACCGCTCTTTTTAAGTGCGGTTATTTTTTAACTGATATCCACAATAGAAGGAAAATAATATGAGCCAAAAAATCTGGGTAACCGGCGATGCGGTTGTCGATCTTATTCCTGACGGTGAAAATCATTATTTACGCTGTGCCGGTGGTGCGCCTGCAAATGTGGCTGTTGGCGTAGCACGCTTAGGCAGCCCGAGTGCCTTTATTGGTCGCGTAGGTAACGATCCCCTTGGCCAATTTATGCAAGATACCTTAAATGCGGAAAATGTGAATACACAACATATGATTTTAGATCCGCAACATCGCACCTCTACGGTTGTGGTCGGCTTAGATAATGGCGAACGCAGTTTTACCTTTATGGTAAATCCAAGTGCGGATCAGTTCTTACAAGCTAGCGATTTACCGCCTTTCCAACAAGGTGAATGGCTACATTGCTGCTCTATTGCGCTGATCAATAATCCATCTCGCGAAGCGACTTTCGAAGCGATTCGTCGCATTAAAGCTGCTGGCGGTTTCTTCTCTTTTGATCCCAATTTACGTGAATCACTTTGGTCTAGCCTAGAAGAAATGAAAACCGTGGTAATGGAAGCCGTTGCATTAGCTGACGTATTAAAATTCTCTGAAGAAGAATTAACGCTTTTAGCCAATACTGATAGCCTTGAAAAAGCCTTTGAAAAAGTGACCGCACTTTATCCTGAAAAATTAATTATTGTGACTTTGGGTAAAGATGGCGCACTCTATCACTTAGAAGGTAAGAAAGATGTAATTTCAGGCAAAGCCTTACAGCCGGTTGATACAACGGGTGCAGGCGATGCTTTCGTTGGCGGCCTACTTGCGGGTCTTTCACAGCATCCAAACTGGAAAGAAAACGATGTGCTAGTGCAAATCATTCGTCAGGCTAATGCCTGCGGCGCCCTTGCTACGACAGCGAAAGGCGCGATGTCAGCCTTACCAAATCAAACACAATTAGCAGCGTTCCTAGCCAATTAAGAATCAAAGGTGCAAATTATTGCACCTTTTACTTACCAATCACATTAACGAGGCACGATCACGATGATTATTTTCAATAATGGCAAATATAAAAGTATTCTAGCCGCAGAAAAAGGCGAGCTCGCAGAAATTGCTGAAACCGTGCAAAAAGACAAAGATTTTCGACCGCACTTTCATATTGCCCCACCAACTGGCTTAATGAACGATCCTAATGGTTTAATCTTTGATGGAGAGAAATATCATCTGTTCTACCAATGGTTTCCATTCGATGCAATTCACGGGATGAAACATTGGAAGCATTTAATCACGAAAGACTTCCAACATTACCAATCAGCGGATGATCTGATTCCTTGTGAGCTTTTTGAGTCTCACGGCTGTTATTCGGGTGGTGCTTTAAAAGTCAGTGATAAATTGGCCATGTTCTACACTGGCAATACTCGTCGTCCAAGTGATAATCAACGCGTGCCTTATCAAAATTTAGCGATTTTTGATCTTAATGGAAAATTGCTTAGCAAACGTCCGTTAATTGAAAACTCTCCTGAAGGTTATACGGAGCATGTTCGCGATCCTAAACCGTATTTTACTGAAGACGGTAAAATCTGTTTTATCTGCGGCGCACAGCGAGAAAATCTCACAGGAACAGCTATTATTTTTGAAATGGACAATCTTGAAGGTACGCCTCGTTTACTAGGTGAGCTTTCCTTGCCAGCTTTTGATAATAAAAACGTGTTTATGTGGGAATGCCCTGACCTATTGAAGCTGGGTGATAAAGATGTCTTTATTTGGTCGCCACAAGGTAAAGATCGGGAAGCTCATCAATTCCAAAACAATTATCATGCGACTTATGCTGTAGGTAAATTAACGGATTTAACCTTTGAAGCAGAATATATTAGTGAGTTGGATCTAGGCTTTGATTTCTATGCCCCACAAACATTTGCAGGCTTAGATAATCAGACCCACGCAGTGCTTTTCGGTTGGATTGGTTTGCCTGATTTAACTTATCCGACAGACAAATTTAAATGGCACTCAGCTTTAACCTTACCAAGAGAATTGCGTTTAGAAGGCTCGAAAATTTATCAACGCCCGATTGATAAAATATACGAAAATCTGACCGCACTTTCTGCGCTTCATCTCAATGAAAAACCTGATATTGCTAATTTAGATCGTGCGTATATTAAATTTGAGGTAAATAACCAAGCCTTTGGCTTAACCTTCTTCCAAAATGAAAAAGGACAATCATTACGACTTTCTTATGAAAATGGCTTGGTTTGCTTAGATCGCAGTCAAAGCGAACAAACCGATTTAATGGAAAAATTCGATACCAAACGCTTCTGCGAAGTTGAAAATCTGCAAACTGTTGAAATTTTCTTTGATCGTTCAATTATTGAAATTTTCTTTAATCAGGGTGAAAAAGCAATGACATCAAGATTTTTTATTGAGAACAGAGAAAATACAATAAGCTGTAGCCGTCCATTAGATTTAATGATTGGTTATTTACCAGCAATTCAATATGACAAATAATCAACTCAAGTGCGGTTAAAATTAACCGCACTTTTATTTCTAACCATGTTCTCTTATTAAGTAATGACTATGTTTGTTCAACAACAAAACGCAACACCATCTAATCTTGTGGCGTTCAATTTTCTATTGATTGCCTTTTTAACGGGGATTGCTTCTGCGTTTCAAACGCCGACTTTGAGTTTGTATCTCTCTCAAGAGATTCAAGTTTCGCCTTTTTTTGTGGGCTTGTTCTATTCCGTCAATGCCATTATTGGCATTATCTTGAGCCAAATTCTGGCGAAATATTCTGATAAGCAAGATGATCGTCGTAAAGTGATGATTGTTTGCTGTTTGATTGCTGTGCTTGGATGCCTGATTTTTGCTTATAGCCGAAATTATTATGTGTTGATTATTATCGGTACAACATTGTTAGGATTGGGCTCATCCGCTAATCCGCAATCTTTTGCTTTAGCACGAGAATATGCTGAAAGTAGTCATCGTGAAGCGGTGATGTTCACCACAATTATGCGAACTCAAATCTCATTGGCTTGGATTGTAGGACCACCACTTTCTTTTTTCATTGCGTTAAACTGGGGCTTTGATTACATGTATTTGGTGGCGGGTTCTGCCTTTTTACTATGTGCAGGCGTCAGCAAATTATTACCTAAAATTCCTCGTCAAAGTGCAGTCAAAAATCAAGAGATTTTAGACAATACGCCACCAAGAAAAAGTGTGATTTACTTGTTCATCACTAACCTATTACTTTGGACCTGTAACAGCATGTATCTCATTAATATGCCATTATTTGTGATTAATGAGCTACATTTAGGCAAAGAACTGGCGGGAACATTGATGGGAACGGCAGCTGGGTTGGAAATCCCCGTGATGATATTGGCGGGCTATCTCACCAAATACTTCAGTAAAAAACGTTTGATGATGATTGCTTTAATTTCAGGCCTCGCCTTCTATTCAAGCTTATTATTCGCAGAGCAAACTTGGCAGCTTATCGGATTACAAATGCTTAATGCGATTTTTATTGGTATTACCGCTACCATTGGGATGGTGTATTTCCAAGATTTAATGCCAACAAAAATGGGCACAGCCACTACGCTATTCAGTAATGCCGCAAAAAGTAGTTGGATTATTGGTGGACCTATTGCGGGTATTATTGCAGAAATCTGGCATTACAATTCTATTTTTTATGTTGCAGTGGCTTTAATTTTTATCAGCGTAGGCTGTATGTGGAAAGTTAAATCAGTTTAGTGAAAATAAAAAAGAGCGGTCAAAATTGACCGCTCTTTTACTTTACATTATTTTAGCGCCATGCTTTGAATTGGTTAATCAATCCATTGGTTGAGCTATCATGGCTTGCCACTTTCTCTTTGTCTGCCAATTCAGGAAGAATTCGGTTCGCTAATTGTTTACCTAATTCCACGCCCCATTGGTCAAAGCTGAAGATATTGAAAATCACACCTTGTGTAAAAATTTTGTGTTCATACATCGCAATTAATGCGCCAAGAACAAATGGTGTAATTTTTTGCACTAAAATAGAGTTAGTCGGTTTATTACCTGTAAAGACTTTAAATGGCACAATGTCTTTTACCTCATCTAAAGATTTACCCGCTTTCACAAACTCTGCTTCGACTTCTTCTTTGGTTTTACCGAAAGCCAGTGCTTCAGTTTGCGCAAAGAAGTTTGATAACAATTTGCTGTGGTGATCACCTAATGGATTATGGCTTTGCGCCGGTGCAATAAAGTCACAAGGGATTAACATGGTACCTTGGTGAATCAATTGATAGAATGCATGCTGACCATTTGTTCCAGGTTCGCCCCAAATAATTGGGCCAGTTTGATAATCACGAATAACATCGCCATTACGATCGACATATTTACCGTTTGATTCCATATTACCTTGTTGGAAATAAGCCGCAAAACGGTGTAAATATTGGTCATAAGGTAAAATTGCCTCAGTTTGTGCACCGAGGAAATTGGTATTCCATAAGCCTACCAATGCTAATGTTGCAGGAATATTTTCTTCTAATGGCGCAGTACGGAAATGTTTATCCATTTCATGCGCACCACTTAATAACGCTTCAAAATTGTCAAAACCAATTGAAAGTGCAATAGAAAGACCGATTGCAGACCATAAAGAATAACGGCCACCAACCCAATCCCAGAACTCAAACATATTGTTAGTATCAATACCAAATTCTGCTACCGCTTTACCATTGGTCGAAAGTGCGGCAAAGTGTTTTGCCACCGCACTGTTATCTTTCGCTGCCGCCAATAACCAATCACGCGCAGAATTTGCGTTGGTCATGGTTTCTTGCGTGGTAAAGGTTTTAGACGCGACTAAGAAAAGTGTGGTTTCAGGATTGACTTTTTTCAATGTTTCAGCGATATGTGTGCCATCTACGTTTGAAACAAAGTGCATATTCAAGTGATTTTTATAAGGACGAAGCGCTTCGGTCACCATGTAAGGGCCTAAGTCCGAACCACCAATACCGATATTCACCACATCAGTAATTGCTTTTCCGGTATAGCCTTTCCATTCAGCTGAAATCACACGATCACAGAACGCACTCATTTTCGCTAATACCGCATTCACTTCCGGCATCACAT
>CAJPKS010000047.1:0-10057 GCA_905371285.1 Haemophilus sp. HMSC068C11
TCATTATTCATCACCACGTGTAACCATAAAACGCCGTCAAAATTGACCGCACTTACGATCGTACCGGTTTTACGCCAAGCTGTTTCTAACTGCATTTCTATTTCGCTACCGATTTTCGGTGTAACCGTTGTTTCCCCCGAAAGCACATACATCGCACGTTTATTGGCGCCACGATATTTGGCTCGTGCGACAGTTTCTTGCCCGATATAACAGCCTTTCGTAAAAGAAATCGCTTGTTCAATCGCTTGTAGATTTAATGCCTGCGGGATAAATTCATTTTGTGTTTCAGAACTCAAGCTTGGTAAGCCCGCTTGAATATCCGTACAAAGCCATTGTTTTTCATCGCCATTAAAGGTGACATCTAACGGTGTAGGATTGATCAAAATTGCACGGTTTTCATCAATATCTAATTCAATCTGCGCATGAATTCGACCGCACTTTTCACCAATCAAGCCGACAACTTGCCAATCCAATACTTGGAAAGTGACTTTTGAAAACACTGCGTATTTTTTTAAATGATCGAGTGGAGCCAATAAAGTTTTCGGCATTAAAATCAAAAACTGCTCGGATGAAAGCTTAATTAAGCGAAACAACGAGTTCATTTTGCCTTTAGGATCACAATGTGCTGTAAGCGTTGAAGCGCCTGCTGCCAAATGCATCACATCACAAGTTAATTGGCCTTGCAGATATTTCTCCGCATCTACGCCCGCCACTTCCACCAAATCATAGTGGTTTAATGAAATAAATGTTGCCATGATTTTTCCTATTCAAGGTTTTGAATTTGCTCACGCATTTGTTCAATTAATACTTTCAACTCCACAGCAGAAGCGGTGATATCGGAATTAATGGACTTTGATGCTAAAGTGTTCGATTCGCGATTCAGTTCTTGCATCATAAAATCCAGTTTACGTCCCACTGCCCCACCTTTTTTCAAGATATTATTGGTTTCTTTCACGTGCATTTGCAGACGATCTAATTCTTCCGCCACATCCACACGTTGCGCCAGTAAAATCATTTCTTGTTCGACTCGTTGTGGATCGAGTTGAATCTTCGCTTCTTCAAAACGCTGTAATAAACGCTCACGCTGCCATTGTAAAACCGCCGGCATTTGTGACCGCACTTTTTCAGCTTCTACCGTAATACCATCAAGACGTTGTTGAATAATGGCTTGCAATTTTTCGCCTTCACGTCCACGCATTGCAATAAATTCCACCAACAATTCATCAAAAGCTGTCAACAAATCTTGACTGATAGCATCTAAATCTTGCTCAGCCGCTTCCACCACACCGGGATAACGCAATACATCCGTTAAATTGATTTCGCCCTCGCCAGCTTGCGACTTAATCCATTGTAAAGATTGGATAACTTGATTCGCCAACTCTTTATTTAAATTGAGTTCAGCCGCCGCTTGTTTTTTGCTATCAATACGTAATGAACACTCAATTTTACCACGAGTGAGATTTTGACGAAGTTTCTCACGCAAAGCATTTTCTAAACCTCGGAATTGCTCTGGCAAGCGGAAAAAGTTTTCCAAATAACGTTGGTTAACCGAACGAATTTCCCAGACTGCATCGCCCCAATCCTTCTTGATTTCAAGGCGTGCAAAGGCTGTCATACTATAAATCATAAGCGCTCTCCTACTATTGTCTCTTGTCTTAATTGATTTGCCGGCTATTTTATCGGGAAAGTGCGGTCATTTCTACCGTACATTTTGTAGAAGAATTTTGTCTTCCCTACTTTACACAGTGTAAAGATTAAAATACAATTATCGTAAATTTATTATTACAACCAAAGGATAGTAAAATGAACAAGACTGTGGGAAGTACCTTGCTTGTTGCAGGAACCATGATTGGTGCAGGGATGTTGGCAATGCCGCTCACCTCAGCAGGGATTGGCTTAACGGCGACGGTTTTCTTATTAATTGGCTTGTGGTCAGTGCTCACTTTCACTGCACTTTTATTCGTGGAACTGTATCAAACCGCTGACAGTGATGCAGGGATCGGCACACTTGCTGCACAATATTTTGGTAAAGCGGGGCGAATTATTTCCACTGCTGTTTTAATTGTCTTTTTATATGCCTTAATTGCTGCTTATGTAAGTGGTGGTGGTTCCCTATTAATGGATTTACTCCCAACCATGGGCGATAAAGACACCATGAATAAAATCGCGGTGCTTGTATTCACCATTTTCTTCGGCAGTTTTATTGTGATTGGTACGCACAGTGTGGATAAAATCAATCGCGTGTTATTCTTTGTGATGATTGCTGCTTTTATCTTAGTGCTCGCATTAATGCTACCAAACATCAAATTTGATAACTTAATGGCGATGCCAATTGATAACGCTTTAATTATTTCTGCAAGCCCTGTATTTTTCACGGCATTTGGTTTCCATGGTTCCATTCCAAGTTTAAATAAATACTTAGGCGGTAATGTAAAATCCTTACGCATTGCAATTTTAGTGGGTTCTGGCATCACGTTATTTGCTTACTTTTTATGGCAGCTTTCTACGCACGGCTTACTCAGCCAAAATGAGTTTTTACAAATTTTACGTGAAGACGCCACGTTAAATGGTTTGGTGAAAGCAACCTTAGAAATCACCCAAAGCCCAATTATTGCGAATGCAGTAAAAATCTTCTCCACTTTGGCTTTAGTAACCTCATTCTTAGGCGTGGCATTAGGCTTATTAGAATGTATCGAAGACTTGCTCAAACAATCTTTTAATATTCATGCAGGGCGTATTTCATTAGGTTTAATGACCTTTATTCCCCCAGTGCTTTTCTCCCTTTTCTATCCGGAAGGTTTTATTCTCGCTCTGGGTTATGCTGGTCAAATGTTCGCGTTCTACGCAGTGGTTTTACCGGTAGCATTAGTTTGGAAAGCACGTGCGATTCATCCTAACTTGCCATACAGAGTGTGGGGCGGTAAAGCATTGTTAGTACTTGTATTGGTGCTTGGGGTGATTATTACTTCAATTCCTTTTGCCATCCGAGCGGGTTATTTACCTTTTGTTGTCGGTTAAAATGAGCGAAAAAAAGACCGCACTTTTAAGGTGCGGTCTCTTTTATTTGTTTTCATATACATGTGCCACTAACTGACCATTCAAGTATTCGCCAATATACACTTGCTCAATCGTCATGTTCTGTTTTTCTAACTCAGCTTTAACCCATTCTTCATCACGATCAATAATTTCTAAAACATCATCATCTAATTGTCCATCAACAATTAATGGATAACGTAAGTTATCATCGCCGTATTGAATAATCGAGAGTTGCCCATTTTGTTCGAATACCGCACGTTTAACCGTTTTGATTTCATAAATACCGGCAGCACGTAACTTAAACATGAGGTCATTAGCAGTAATACTGTGTTTCATACATTCAGCGGTTTTAACCTTACCGTTTGAAATCACCCAAACAGGTTTACCATCAATCAAAGATTTAACTAATTTGTTATGATTTTTGATAAAACGGAGGGTAAAAACCAATAATGTCCAAAGCACGAGCACGAGAGAGAACTGGAATACCCCAATACTATCGCTATAAATCACACCACCAATAATGCCACCTAGCACATAGTTTTGTACCTGATCCATCGCGGAAGTCGGTGCAAGGTTACCTTTTCCCATTAAGTTAATTTGGAGTACCAGTCCAATAATACCCATGGCCAATTTCAAGCCTAATAATGTGTAGCCATCCATTATTTATCCTCCTTATCAATCACAGTAACATTAGGGTTTACTAAGTTAATTGGGGATAAGGTATACGCTGAAAAATCATTATTAAAATGGACTTCGAAATACTGATCCCGAATATTTAAAATCATGCCGTTCATTAATGTACGGCTATTGGTACGAATATCTTCTTTCTGTAAATTTTGACTATCTTTCACCGAATTTAAAAATGTCACCACGCTAGAGATATCAGCTGCATAGACTTCATTTTGCTCATATTGCTTATATTGCACACCGAGCAAGAAAATAATTAATAAAAGAAAGATAATACTGAGATCGCGATATTTGGTTTGTAACCGATGACGTAAATATAAGCTTGTCACCACAAGCAATGCACCTAACGAGACAAAAATGGCGATATATTTAAAATAACCTTCAAAAGACATCGCATTTTCTAAAAAAGCAAAAGAGAAAAAAGACATTTGTCATTCCTAATTTTAAAGAGAAAAACAGGTTGCCAATGTAGCACAAGGAAAACTGGCTGGCTATTTTTATTACATAAATTAAATTCGTTTTTCCGAAAAATCCCTTTTATAATGACCGCACTTTTGAAACAAAAAGAGAAAAATATGAAAGCAATTCAGCCCGAAGATCAGGGATATTGGCTATTCACCAAAGGATCGACGCTTTATTGGCAGGAAAATGATCTGCCTTTTGGAGCAGCAAAGGAACTCGACCTCACAACACAAAAAGCAATGTTGCTCGGGAAATGGAAATCACAACCTTTATGGCTTGTGGCAGAAAATGATCAAGATGAACGAGAATACCTTTCCTTACGGAGTTTGTTGTCCTTACCGACTGAAGATTTTCATTTATTAAGCCGGGGCATCGAAATCAATCATTTTTTGAAAACCCACCAATTCTGCGGAAAGTGCGGTCAAAAAGCGGAACAAACTCACGATGAGCTTGCGGTTCAATGTACAAGTTGTGGCTATCGCACTTATCCAGTTATTTGCCCTTCGATTATTGTCGCCGTTCGCCGTGGTACTGAGATTTTATTAGCCAACCATAAACGCCATTACACGCCTGGCAAAGCGGGGATGTACACCACGCTAGCTGGTTTTGTGGAAGTGGGTGAAACCTTCGAAGATGCCGTTCGTCGCGAAGTGTTTGAAGAAACCGGCATTCGCATTAAAAATATTCGCTATTTCGGTAGTCAACCTTGGGCGTTCCCGAATTCACAAATGGTGGGCTTTTTAGCTGATTACGACAGCGGAGAAATTCAACTGCAAGAAACAGAACTGCATGATGCACAATGGTTTTCTAGCGCGGCCCCCTTGCCAGAATTACCGCCAACAGGTACTATCGCACTCAAATTAATTAATGCTACGCTTGAGCTTTGCAAAGCGGAACAAAATAAATAAAGGAAAGCCCATGTCTGAATTAAAAAATGATCGTTATTTAAAAGCCTTATTACGTGAACCAGTGGATATGACACCCGTATGGATGATGCGACAAGCGGGACGCTATTTGCCTGAATATAAAGCAACACGCGCTGAAGCGGGCGATTTTATGTCTCTTTGCCGTAATGCGGATTTAGCTTGCGAAGTCACCTTACAACCACTTCGTCGCTATGCTTTAGATGCAGCCATTTTATTTTCAGATATTCTGACTATTCCTGATGCGATGGGCTTAGGATTAAGTTTTGGTGCAGGTGAAGGCCCGAAATTTGCTCATCCAATTGAAAATAAAAGTGCAGTCGAAAATTTACCGATTCCTGACCCTGAAGGCGAACTTCAATATGTGATGAATGCGGTGCGCACAATTCGTCGTGAATTAAAAGGCGAAGTGCCACTGATTGGTTTCTCTGGTAGCCCGTGGACACTGGCGACTTATATGGTTGAAGGTGGTAGCAGCAAAACCTTCAATAAAATCAAAAAAATGATGTATGCCGAACCGCAAACTTTACATCTTTTATTAGATAAAGTGGCGGATTCCGTGATTTTATACTTAAACGCGCAAATCAAAGCAGGTGCACAAGCGGTCATGGTATTTGATACTTGGGGCGGTGTGTTAGGTCATCGTGAATATTTAGACTTCTCTCTGCAATATATGCACAAAATCGTCGATGGTTTAATTCGTGAACACGATGGCCGTAAAGTACCGGTGACTTTATTTACTAAAGGCGGCGGGTTATGGTTAGAAGCCATGGCAAATACAGGATGTGATGCGCTCGGATTAGACTGGACCGTTAATTTGGCTGATGCGAAAGCACAAGTAGGCCATAAAGTGGCACTACAAGGCAATATGGATCCAAGCGTGTTATATGCCCCGGCAGAACGTATTGAGCAAGAAGTGCGGTCAATTTTAGCTGATTTTGGCCAAGGTAGCGGACACGTGTTTAATTTAGGTCATGGTATTCACCAAGATGTGCCGGAAAGTGCGCCAAAAATCTTCGTGGATGCGATTCATGAGTTCTCTAAAGCCTATCATAAATAAGCGAGAAAAAAATGCGAAATCCGATTCACAAGCGTCTCGAAAATCTCGAAAGCTGGCAACATCTGACCTTTATGGCTTGCTTATGCGAGCGTATGGCACCTAACTTTGCCCTATTCTGCCAAATGACGGAACAAAAGCCTGCAGACAAAACCTATCACAACATTTTAAACTTAGTGTGGGAATTTCTAACGGTTAAAGAGGCAAAGATTAATTTCGAGAACCAATTAGAGAAACTTGAAGAAATTATTCCTGATGTGAATGATTATGACTTCTTTGGTGTGGTACCTGCTCTCGATGCTTGTGAAGCGCTAGGTGAATTGTTGCATGCGATTATCGCGGGCGAGACACTTGAAAAAGCAATTCAAATCAGCCAAATTTCATTAGGCACGGTTTGTTCTTTGTTAGAAACACAAGAAGATCGAGATCTTTCTGAAACTGAACTGAAAAGCCGTGAAGAAATTGAAGAAGAACTTGACCTTCAATGGCAAATCTATCGCTTACTTAAAGACTGTGAAAAACGCGATGTAGACTTGATTTTATCCCTCCGAAACGAGATAAAGCAGGAGGGAATCTCCAATATTGGTATAAAAATTGAGCAATAACGTGAGATTTGTCACAATTTTTGCAAATCGGGCTTTTATTTCCCCCCAAGTTCGATTAGACTTGCCCAAGCCGTAGCAGTTAAAAGCTACGCTTATTTGAATAGAGTCAATTTTAATTTAACAGAAGGTACAAATTTATGAACAAAACAGATTTAATCGATGCAATTGCAAGTGCAGCTGAATTAAACAAAAAACAAGCTAAAGCTGCATTAGAAGCGACTTTAGCAGCTATCACTGGTAGCCTTAAAAAAGGTGAACCTGTTC
The DNA here is from genome assembly GCA_905371285.1 of Haemophilus sp. HMSC068C11. GTDB lineage: Bacteria > Pseudomonadota > Gammaproteobacteria > Enterobacterales > Pasteurellaceae > Haemophilus_D. Next base: position 7,035 of record CAJPKS010000047.1, read on the forward strand.
AATTAATCGGTTTCGGTACATTCAAAGTAAACAAACGTGCTGCACGTACTGGCCGTAACCCACAAACTGGTGCTGAAATCAAAATCGCAGCATCTAAAGTTCCAGCATTCGTATCTGGTAAAGCATTAAAAGACGCAATCAAATAATTAGTCTTAAAACGAATTTTAATTGAACCCTGCTTTGTCAGGGTTTTTTGTTGCCTAAATTTTAACTTTACAATCATCATTTTGCCGATATAATTCCGAACCGAAACTTATTACGGGATATAAATAATGAAACGAAACATTCAACACCGAAATACCCAACAACGCAGACATGCCATCATGCAACTTCTGCAAGAACAAGGTGAAGTCAGTGTTGAACAACTCGTACAGTTATTTGACACCTCTGAAGTGACGATTCGAAAAGATCTCACTGCATTGGAAAGTAATGGTTTCCTTCTTCGAAAATATGGTGGCGCCATTTTAATGCCACAAGAAATCATCGAAGAAGAACAAGATGATGAACTTTCGCAACGAAAGTTAGTCTTAGCAAAGGCAGCTGCAGAACGTATTCGTGATCACAATCGAATTATTGTGGATAGTGGCAGCACAACCGCCGCATTGATTAAACAGCTTAATCGCAAGCAAGGCTTGGTTGTGATGACGAATTCGCTTTCGGTGGCCACAGCATTACGTTCACTCGAAAATGAACCGACACTCTTAATGACGGGAGGCACTTGGGACACGCGTTCTGAATCCTTCCAAGGCAATATTGCCGAACAAGTGCTACGTTCTTATGACTTTGACCAATTATTTATTGGTGCCGATGGCATTGATTTAGAACGTGGTACAACAACATTTAATGAGTTGGTTCGCTTAAGCCAAGTGATGGCTGAAGTATCTCGTGAAGTGATTGTAATGGTGGAATCACAAAAAATTGGCAGAAAAATGCCAAATGTGGAATTAACCTGGCAGCAAATTGATGTGCTGATTACCGATAACAAATTATCTCAGGCTGACAAAGAAGCCATAATGGCGCAAGGCGTAGAAGTAATTTGTGTGGATGTGGCATAAAATGCGGTCAGAAAAACAAGACTTTTAATTTTATTAAATAAGGAAAAACTATGTGTGGTATTGTTGGTGCGGTAGCACAACGTGATGTAGCAGAAATTTTAATTAATGGTTTACACCGCTTAGAGTATCGTGGTTACGACTCAGCGGGTGTTGCCGTTGTGGATCCAAACCATGAATTACACCGCGTACGCTGCTTGGGTAAAGTAAAAGCCCTTGATGAAGCTGCTGCTGTAAAACCATTAATCGGTGGTACAGGGATCGCTCACACCCGTTGGGCAACTCATGGTGAACCGTCTGAAGCTAATGCTCACCCGCATACTTCGAGCAACTTTGCTGTCGTCCATAACGGTATCATCGAAAATCACGAAGAATTACGTGAATTACTTAAATCACGTGGCTATGTGTTTAATTCTCAAACTGATACCGAAGTAATTGCTCACCTTGTTAATTGGGAAATGCGTACAGCCTCAAATCTTCTTGAAGCTGTCCAAAAAACCGTAAAACAACTTACTGGTGCATACGGTATGGTTGTACTAGATCGTGAGCATCCAGAACATTTAGTGGCAGCGCGTTCAGGTAGCCCATTAGTAATTGGTTTAGGAATTGGTGAAAACTTCCTGGCATCTGACCAACTTGCGCTATTAAGCGTAACTCGTCGTTTCATCTATTTAGAGGAAGGCGATATCGCAGAAATCACACGTCGTACCGTGGATATTTACGATGCGAATGGTCAAAAAGTAGAACGTGAAGTACACGAGTCTAACCTTGAAAATGACGCTGCAGAAAAAGGCAAATTCCGCCATTTCATGCAAAAAGAAATCTATGAGCAACCAAATGCATTAATCAACACAATGGAAGGACGTATCCTTCACAACAACGTGATTGTGGATGCTATTGGTAATGGCGCAGCTGAAATTTTAGAAAAAGTTGAACACATTCAAATCGTGGCTTGTGGTACTTCTTATAATGCAGGGATGACTGCTCGTTACTGGTTTGAAGCACTTGCTGGCGTGAGCTGTGATGTCGAAATCGCATCTGAATTCCGCTATCGCAAATTTGTCACTCGTCCAAATAGCTTGTTAGTGACTATCTCTCAATCAGGTGAAACAGCGGATACCCTTGCAGCACTTCGTCTTGCAAAAGAAAAAGGTTACATGGCAGCCTTAACGATCTGTAACGTATCAAGTTCATCTTTAGTGCGTGAATCCGATCTTGCCTTCATGACTCGTGCAGGCGTTGAAGTCGGTGTGGCATCAACTAAAGCGTTTACCACTCAGTTGGCCGCATTATTAATGTTAGTCACTGCAATTGGTAAAGTAAAAGGCAATATCTCAAACGAACAAGAAGTGGAAATTGTAAAAGCGTTACAATCACTTCCGGCTGAAGTTGAAAAAGCCCTTGCATTTGATAAAGATATCGAAGCATTAGCAGAAGACTTCGCAGAGAAAAACCATGCACTATTCTTAGGTCGTGGTGAGTTTTACCCTATCGCAATGGAAGCTTCATTGAAATTAAAAGAAATTTCTTATATTCATGCTGAAGCTTATGCGGCAGGTGAATTAAAACACGGTCCATTAGCCTTAATCGATGCAGATATGCCGGTTATCGTGGTCGCACCAAACAATGAATTACTTGAAAAAGTGAAATCAAACATTGAAGAGGTACGTGCGCGTGGTGGTCAGCTTTATGTGTTCGCTGATAAAGAAGCAGGCTTCACACCAAGCGAAGGTATGAAAATTATCACTATGCCAAAAGTGAATGAAATTATTGCGCCAATTTTCTACACCGTTCCTATGCAATTATTGTCATACCATGTGGCATTAATTAAAGGAACCGACGTGGATCAACCTCGTAACTTAGCGAAATCGGTAACCGTAGAATAAAGTGCGGTTGGAAATCAGCACGTTTTAATGCAAAAAAGCACAGGTTTAATCCTGTGCTTTTTGTTTAAATAAACCGATAACCGTT
>CAJPKS010000048.1:0-9807 GCA_905371285.1 Haemophilus sp. HMSC068C11
TTTATTATCTAATAATAAATTCATCCCTTGTCGGAATTGTTGCGACGTATAATCGTATAAAGAGGCAAAAAGAGAACGTTTCCAGCTATTCCACAAGGTACCGTTTGTTGCACAAATATCCGCGACCGTTAAACAAGTGAGATAATCTAAGCGCACATGATTTTGTACACTTTCCGCAAAGCTCATCACGACTTCAGGATCATGAATATCTCGACGCTGTGCAGTAATTGACATGAGCAAATGCTCTTTCACTAGCCAAGCCATCGTTTCAATTTCTCGACGATCAAAACCATGCAAACGGGCAAATTCAATAATATCCTCAGCCCCTAACTCTGCATGATCCCCTCCACGACCTTTCGCAATATCATGGAAAAGTGCGGCGACATAAAGCAAAGTGCGGTCAGACATTTGACTAAATATTTGATGACAAATTGGATGGGATTCTGCGTCCTCTTCAGCTAAGAAACTTTCCAATTTCAACATCACTCGCAAGGTATGCTCATCCACGGTGTAAATGTGGAAAAGATCAAATTGCATTAAACCTTCAATTCCCTGCCATTGTGGCAAATAAGCGGTTAATACACCGTATTGGTGCATAGGAAGAAAGGCGCGCTGAATGGCTTTTGGTTGATTAAATAACCGAATAAATTTCTCTCTTGCTTCAGGGATATCACATAATTTCTGCGTCAAACTTTCCAACGCAATCTGAAGTTGGCGTAATGTTGAAGAATGAATTTCGGCTTGTTCATGCTGTGTAAGGTAGAAAAAAAGATCTAAAATACGATCTGGTGAACGTAAAAACAGATCGTCTTTACGTAAACACAAACTTTGATTTACTAGCTCAAAATTATCATCCAAAGGATGAATAGAAACCTCACCATCTGTTGATAAAAAATGCGCTTTATAATGCTTAATCAGGATATCGGTTAAACGAGAAATCGTGCGTAACGCTTGGAAAAAACATTTCATCATTTTTTCAACACCACGATTTCCCTCGTCTTCAAAACCAAGCATCTCGCTCACTTTGATTTGACGATCAAACAACAAGCGGTTGTCATAACGTTTTAAAATCAAGTGTAAAGCGAACCGCACTTTGAATAAAAATTCTTGGCTCTCTAATAATTGTTGGTATTCCGACGGGTAAATAAAGCCGCTTTCCAAAATGCCATCAAGGGTCATTTCTCCGGTATGGCGTAATGCGATCCAATATAAAAGGTGAAGATCCCGTAAACCACCAGGACTGTATTTTAAGTCGGGTTCTAAATTGTAACTGGTATTGTGATAACGCTGATAACGTTCAATTTGTTCTTGTACTTTTGCTTCAAAGAATGGTTTTACCGCCCAAAAATCTGGCTTTTTCAATATTTCCCCTAAGGCATTGAAAAGGGATACATCTCCCGATAAATAACGAGACTCGAGCAAATTGGTTGCAATGGTAATGTCTTGTTTACCTTCCTTTTCACATTCTTCTAAAGAACGAACACTATGCCCTACGTCAAATCCACAATCCCATAAGAACTGCACAAATTGAGCAATTTTTTCTTCCGTTTCAGACTCTCTTTCTTCTTTTGAGAGAATAAGAACATCTAAGTCAGATAAAGGAAAGATTTCTTGTCGGCCATAACCGCCTACTGCAATTAAGGTGAGATGAGCTTTATCTAATCCAAATTGCTGCCAAAGCTGTTTTAACAAATCATCACAAAACTGTGTACGGTTAGCAATCAGCTCAAAAACGGAATAATCAGTAAAGTGCTGACGTTCAAATTCCTTCAAATTTTCACGCTGAATTTTGACCGTACTTGGCGTGAGTGGAGAGTCGAAATGATAAAGAAAAAGCATAGGTATTCCACAAACAAAACAATTATAAAAAAAGCCCACTATCGTAGGCTTTTAGCTGAACTTAAAGGTTATTCATCATACGTTGAATTCGACCTTCCGCAATTTCTTCATCGCGGATAGTCATCACTTCACAACCGTTTTCGGTAACCACAATTTGGTGTTCATATTGTGCAGAATGGCTACGGTCTTTAGTTTTTACCGTCCAACCATCACCCATAATGCGCACTTCTTTCTTACCCGCATTAATCATAGGCTCAATAGTGAATACCATACCCGGTTTTAAAATCACACCGCCGTCATCAGCATAATAATGTAAGACTTGTGGTTCACAGTGGAATTCAGTTCCCACGCCGTGACCACAATACTCACGAACCACGCTAAATCCTTGGCTTTCAGTATATTTTTGTACCGCTTTACCAATTTCGTTTAAACGAATACCCGGCTTAACAGTACGCAATCCAACATAAAGTGCTTCTTGTGCCGCTTCAACCAATTTTTGACTACGAATATTGGTTTCACCCACGACATACATTTTAGAGTTGTCTCCGAAATAACCGTCTTTAATCACGGTCACATCAATATTGACAATATCGCCCTGTTTTAATTTTTTATCGTCGCTTGGGATACCATGGCAAACCACTTCATTTATAGAAATACAGGTTGCTTTCGGGAAACCATGATAATTTAAGCAAGCAGGAATTACTTTTTGTACATTCACCATATAATCATGACAAATGCGATCCAATTCACCTGTGGTCACCCCTTCTTTGACATAAGGTTCGATCATAACCAAAACATCAGACGCTAATTTACACGCTTCACGCAACTTAACAATTTCTTCTTCAGTTCTTAATGGAATGCCCATTATTTCTCCTTATTTAATTCTGATTTATTCGCATATAATAGCACTAATTCCGTGAAAAATCTTGAATGAATTAACAGGTTATTAGATAATACAAGGATTATTTTTAGGAAAGTGGGAATATAGTATATGTCAGATTTAGATATGGCCGTGCCGCTAACTTTTACTGATGCGGCAGCTAATAAAGTAAAAAGCTTAATTAGCGAAGAAGAAAACAACGAATTAAAATTACGCGTTTACATCACCGGTGGTGGCTGCAGCGGTTTCCAATATGGTTTTACCTTTGATGATAAAGTCAATGAAGGCGACCTAACCATTGAAAAAGCCGGTGTGCAATTAGTGATTGACCCAATGAGTTTACAATACTTAATTGGCGGCACCGTGGATTACACTGAAGGCTTGGAAGGTTCTCGTTTTGTGGTGAACAATCCAAATGCAACCAGTACCTGTGGTTGCGGTTCGTCATTCAGCATCTAATATGGATTTTCAATTTACCCATTATCTAGGCAATGTGCATGCCAAATGTTCGATGGAACACATTGCTCTAGCCAATTGGTTTAATTCAGAAGTGCGGTCAAATCCTCAAGCGTTTTTGACCGCACTTTCTGCCTGTGAGCAGATTAAAAATAATGATGAAGTCACGCTGATTGGTTCCGAATACACGCTTTTTATCAATACCGATGAAGTGATGATTCGCGCCAACAACCTTGCAATTGAAACAGATGAAATTTTAGAAGACGACTTCCATTATTATGATGAAGAAAGTATCGCCTTCTGTGGTACAACAGACTTCATCCACTTTCTTAATGCCTATTTTGAATTTATTGCTTAACCTCATTCTCTGAAGCTAACTATTATGTCGGAAACGGAAAACACCTCATCAGAACAACAAGAAACACAAGCGCCAGATAAGCGCCGTTCTTGTAAAATCTTTTTAGCTAAAGCGGCCTTTACTTTAGGGACGCTTGCCGTATTTTATGGTGGCTATTTAGACTGGCAAATTCGCTCAAAAATGGATGGCCAGATTTGGCGTTTACCGGCTGAAGTGTATAGTCGCTTAGAAAGTGTAAAACTGTCTGATAATCTTTCTTTTGACGAAGTGATTCAAATCTTATTGGATAACGAATACCGTCAAACCACTATGATTGCAGCACCGGGCGATTTTAAACTCGAAGATGATACCATCGTATTACTTCGTCGTGCCTTCCCTTACCCTGACAAACCTGAACCACAACGGGTATTACGTTTACGTTTTACCGATAACAAACTTTCTCGTATTGAAGACTTAGTCAACATAAAAGCGGTTGATGAATTCCGTCTTGCGCCTAAATTAATTGCAATGTTGGAATCAGATAATGAAGATCGTTTAGCCATTCCGTTACAGCAATACCCTCGTTTACTCATCGATGCCTTATTACTGACAGAGGATCGCCGTTTTTATGAGCATAACGGGATTAATCCTGTGGGTATTGTGCGAGCAATGATTGCCAATATTAAAGCAGGTCAAACGGTTCAAGGCGGCAGTACGCTCACTCAGCAATTAGTTAAAAACTTATTCTTATCCAGCGAACGTTCTCTGACACGTAAAGCCAATGAAGCCTTGATGTCATTGGTGTTAGATTGGCGATATGATAAAAACCGTATCTTAGAAACCTATCTGAACGAGATTTACCTTGGTCAAAATGGTGATATCCAAATTCATGGTTTTGCGTTGGCGAGCCAATTCTATTTTGGTCGTTCAATCCGTGAAATTAGCCTTGACCAAATTGCCCTTTTAGTTGGCATGGTGAAAGGTCCATCCCTTTATAATCCATGGCGAAATCCACAATATGCGCTCGATCGCCGAAATGTAGTATTGAAGCTGATGCTTGATCACCAAATGATTGGGGATGAGCTTTATGAGATGTTGAGTAAACGTCCATTAGGCGTGCAAGCAAAAGGACAAATTTCACGTAAATACCCTGCTTTCATCCAAACATTACAAGCAGATCTTCGCCGTCAATTAGGGGAGAATAAAACCTCTGCACTACTTGGTGCACGTATTTTCTCCACCATGGATTTAAAACAACAGGAACAAGCTGAAAATGCCGTAGTGAATACGGTCAACCAATTACAAGTACAAACTAAAAATCCACATTTAGAAGGTGCAATGATTGTCGCAGATTATCACTTGGGTGAAATACGTGCGGTTGTGGGTGGATTACAAACAGAATATGCGGGCTTTAACCGTGCCTTAATGTCAAAACGTCAAATTGGTTCTTTGGTAAAACCATCCATTTATTTGACCGCACTGATGAATCCGGAACAGTTCCGTTTAAATACACCAATTCAAAACCAACCAATCACTATTTATGTTAAAGGTAGCCAGCCTTGGCAGCCGCGTAACTACGATCGCAAATACAGCGGTTCAGTGATGTTGATGGATGCCCTTGCTCGCTCGCTGAATATTCCAACGGTAAATATTGGGATGAAAGTTGGCTTAAGCAAAGTGATTGATACGCAAAAAGCCATGGGATGGGACAATGTGACGATTCCAAAAGTCCCGGCAACCTTGCTTGGTTCTTACAGTATTTCACCTTATGATGTGACAAAACTCTATCAAACCATTGCAAATCAAGGTGGCAAAATCGAGTTAAGCACCATACAAAGCATTACTGATCGCCAAGGCAATATTATTTATGAACACAATACCGTGCCGGATCAAGTCGTGCCAAGAGAAGCGGCTTATCAAACCTTGTATGCGATGCAACAAACCGTAGAACGTGGTACTGCGCGTAGTTTACAAAATGATTATGCGGATCTTCGTCTTGCGGGTAAAACAGGCACCACCAACGATGCCCGTGATACTTGGTTTGTGGGTATAGATGGTAAAAATGTCAGCACCATTTGGTTAGGTCGTGATGATAACGGTGAAACCAAATTAACCGGTGCATCAGGTGCATTACAAATCTATAAGGATTACTTAAACCGTGTGGTTATTGAAAAACTGAAACTTGGACAACCTTCTACGATTAAATGGGTTGGCATCAATGCTTACGGTAGTTGGAGCTGTGGTAGTAATCGAACAATTCCAGTTTGGGCAAATAAAGATCAAAACTTCTGTGCGTCTGCGCAAACAACGAGTACTGCGACCGCTACCGCTGCGCAAACCACGCAATCGCCACAGCCTGAACAACCTGAATCACCAAAACAAGAAAGTGTATGGGATGTGTTAGATAATAAAGCGCCTGTTGAAGAAGCGGTACCCGCTCAATAAACTCGCTTATTTTTGACCGCACTTTTATATTTCCATAAAGCGCCTAACAAGGGCGCTTTATTTTTTTGAGCATAAAATAACCGACTAGGATTTCCACTTCTTGTGAATTTTTTGATCTCCATCACAAAAATTAGAATTATTTATTGTCATTTCACTGATATCAAAGGATAATTATAAATAGGAATTAATTTCATTTGAGGTAATGAGGTAAATAGCAATGCTATTCCGTTCTATTCGATTTTTCTTTTTAATTTTTTCACTCGCCTTTTCTTCTTCACTCCTTGCACAAGATAACTATCAACAATGGGTTGATGATATTACGGCTCGCCTAAACAAAACGTCTCAACTTATTCAACAAGGCAATACAGATGACGCCCGTACTGAAGTGCAAATGGCTTATTTTGAAGTCTTTGAAAATCTAGAAGGCCCAATTCGTATCAATTTCTCTGCACAAAAAAGTTACCAAATGGAAGCGACTTTTGGCGAGATCCGTAAAATGATCGGTGAAGGCAGTTCACAAAAAGAGATTCAAGCTAAAATCGATCAGCTCAAAAAAGAATTACAAGAGGTATTGCCATCATTGGTTGAAGGCCATCAACTCAATGCCGATGGACAACATGGCGTTTATGATAATCAAGCGATTGCCCCTTATTGGCAACAAAGTTTTAAAACCATTGATGATTTAATCGCTCAAGGGATCGATGCTTATCAAAATGGTGATCTTGCCAATGCCAAAAAATTGTTCCAACAAGCACAATATGATGGTTATAAAAACTCAGAAATGGAAATGTCCATTCGCCAAAATCGCTCTGCAGAAATCTCCGCCGCGATTAACCAACAGTTTTACAACATCATTCGTTTAAGTGAACAAGCGGATCAAATTACGGAGCTTGGTTACCAAAGCACACAATTATTACAAGATATTGAAGAAAACTTGCCTAACTTGCCAACCACGCGAGAAGAACAAAACGTTCAATCCAATACGGCGCAGCAAGCAACTGATAACCAACAAGAGCAAGATTGGAATAAGATTAAACAAGAGATCAACCAACGTATTCAACAAGCGATTGCGCTCTATCAACAAGGTGAAAGCAAAAAAGCGATTCTTTCCGTACAAGACACCTATTTCGACGTGTTTGAAAGTACAGGAATGGAAAACAAAGTGGGTTCCCGTGATAGTAACTTTAAAGCGGAACTTGAAGGCTACTTTACTCGTCTCGTCAGTTTAATGAAAGCTGACCAAGGTGAAAAGTTACAAGCTCAAGCTGATGGTCTAAACCAGAATTTAACTAAAGCGGTTGAAATGTTACAGGGCGAAGAACAAAGCGATTGGTCGATGTTCTTATATAGCCTTTTAATCATTCTTCGTGAAGGTTTAGAAGCGTTATTGATTGTTGCGGCCATCGTGACTTACTTAATTAAAAATAACCACCAAGATAAATTGCCGGTTATCCGTCAGTCTGTTTATGTGGCATTAATTGCCAGTGTGATTACCGCATTTATCTTCCAACTTATCTTTGAAAATTCCGGTCAAAACCGTGAATTGCTCGAAGGCTTTACGATGATTTTTGCCGTAATCATGCTCTTTATGATGAGTTACTGGTTGTTATCCAAAGTCGAAGCACAAAACTGGAAACGTTATTTAGAAGGTAAACTCTCAACTGCCCTCACTACTGGCTCACTCATCGGCTTATGGCTTACCAGCTTCTTAGCCGTATATCGTGAAGGGGCGGAAACCGTATTGTTCTACTATGCCCTCGTGGGTGATGCGAAAAGTGCGGTCAGTTTTATCTACCTTTTCGCAGGGATCATTGTCGGGGCAATTATTCTCACCATTTGCTACTTCGTGATGCGTTATACCGTGGTGAAATTACCGCTTAAACCATTCTTTATGTTTACAGGCTCATTTATGTACTTAATGGCCTTTGTATTCGCCGGTAAGTCTGTTTTAGAACTCATTGAAGGCAAACTTTTCGAGCCAACGCTGATTAGCGGTGTGCCTGAAATTTCGTGGTTAGGTATTTATCCTTATATGGAAACCTTAATTCCACAAGCAATCTTACTCGTCGCAGCCGTATTTGCTCTGTTTATTATGAAATATCAAAGCAAAAAAGCCGCGTAATACCCAACAATCCTTTAGGAGAAAAACAATGAAAAAAGCACTTTTAGCAACAGCATTATTTGCGGGTATTTTCACCGCGTCTACTGCTAACGCATTCCAAGAGTACCCAATCGGTGAAGCGGTAACCATGAATGAAATGGAAATTGCAGCGGTTTATCTTAAACCAATCGATATGGAACCACGTGGCATGGGCTTACCTGCTGCAAAATCAGATATCCACTTAGAAGCGGACATCCACGCAGTAAAAGGTAACAAAAATGGCTTTGGTGATGGTGAATGGATGCCTTACTTAACCATCAACTACACTTTAGTAAATGCTGATACGGGTGAAAAACAAGAAGGTACTTTCATGCCAATGGTAGCGGGTGATGGTCCTCACTACGGTGCAAACGTGAAAATGATGGGCGTGGGTAACTATAAATTAACTTACCACATCGACCCACCATCAAAAGCAGGTATGCACCGTCATACTGACTCTGAAACCGGTGTAGGTCGTTGGTGGAAACCATTTGATGTTAGCTATGAATTCAAATTTACTGGCATCAAATAATCTCAGGTAAATATCGATTTTACCGACTTGCCTTCCCTTGTTTGCCAGGGGAAGGCAATAGCATTTAATTTAACCTTAAAATATCGTCTGTTTTATCCCATTAAATGATCAAACTATGAATTATTTTTTTACTTTCTTCCTTCAAGCACTTTTACCCTTTTCATTATTGCTCGGTGTTTATCACAGCAAACAATCCGCTGTGAGTGCAAAAAAAATAATTTGGCTTAGCTTATTTGGCTTTATTGCCGGTATCGCACTACGTCTTAGTTTACCTACGGGACAAATGACCAATTTAGTCATCAATGGCGTAATATCAGCGCTATTGACTATCTTTGCCTTATGTTTAATTTTTGGCAAAGGTCGCTTACCTGCTTTTTGGCAAATGGTATTAATGCTCATCGCAGGCAGTTTCTGGGCAAAAGATCCTAACATTACCGCACTTGTCTCTACAGATGTCATCAATACAGACTCTATCCTGCACATAAGTGCAGTCATTTTTGCCTTTGTTTTTTGTTTATGTTTACAAGGGTGGATCGATTTACTTTTAAAACAAGCGAGAAAAACACAACAAAAATCGACCGCACTTTTAAAAGGTGTGATGAGCCTTCTCTTAATTTGCTTACTTGTTCCACTTATTGGTGAACTCTTATTAATTTTAATGAAGCTTCAAGTGCTTGAACTCACCAAACTACGTTTAAGCTTTGTTGCGAAATCGGGCGAAATCACTCGCTGGTTAAATTATATCTGTGCAGCTTTACTCTTCGTTGTACTTGCCATCTTTTACGGCAAAATTCATTTATCCCGCAAGCAACAAGTTACTGCGACACAAGAACCCATTGAAAAACGCCAAAAATTAGCCGCATTGCGTACCTCCTCTCGCTTACTTGGTTGGGGCTATTTGGCATTAGCAATTATTTTTGCTACACAGCTTTATTGGGAGCAAATTGCTTCTCGTCCACCACAACTTTCAGAAGCGATTCCGTTGACCTTAGATGAAAAGCAACAAGTCCATATTCCAATTGAGCAAGTAAAAGATGGAAAATTACATCGTTTTGTTTGGATTGCTGATGACGGTAAAGCCGTGCGTTTCTTTGTCATTAATCGTCAACCGGATAAATTAAGTCTAGCCGCGGTATTTGATGCTTGCTTGCTTTGTGGTGACCAAGGCTATGTAATGG
>CAJPKS010000049.1:0-9616 GCA_905371285.1 Haemophilus sp. HMSC068C11
ATAGGTTTTAAATTAGATAACAACTCTCCAAAACTACTCAAACTATCAATTAGCTCATTATCATCCTCATAATCTCTTAACTGAGCAGAGATTTCAGTAAAAAATAAAGCAACTAAGTTATGAGCATCACTAAACATCCAAGGATTAAAATCAAGTACAAAAGAATTTTTTTCTAATTCTGGTCGCATTAAATTTATATAGGATGTTTTACCATTTCCCCATTCTCCACATAATCCCACAACCAAACCTTCTTTATAGTCAAATGAAAAAATGTGTTTAGCAAATGCTTCTGCACTACTAGCTCTACCTAATAAATCATTGCTAGAATCTTTTATTGGATTATCGCTTATTAATTCCATATGTTTTCCTTTAGTAAATGCTCATATCTTTTATGTGTAACCCTACTTCATCGCCACACCCAACCATTTCATCATTTCTCTCTCATCCCAACCTTTACGTTTAGCATAATCTTGAGCTTGGTCTTCATCAATGCGACCAAGTGTGAAATAGTTACTTGCAGGGTGGGTGAAGTACCAACCGCAAACAGAAGCTGCTGGCCACATGGCATAGCTTTCGGTAAGTTTCATGCCGATACGTTGTTCCACTTCTAATAAATCCCAAATCAAGGCTTTTTCCGTATGTTCCGGGCAGCTTGGATAGCCCGGTGCAGGGCGGATGCCGACATAGTTTTCATTGATTAAACCTTGGTTATCGAATTCTTCTTGCGTGTAGCCCCAAATGCGGGTGCGTAGCTCAAAGTGCAAGTATTCCGCCATCGCTTCCGCTAAGCGGTCGCCCACAGCTTGTAGCAAGATAGCGTTGTAGTCATCGCCTGCCGCTTTATAGCCTTCTACTAACTCCATTTCTTCAATTCCCGCACAGACGGCAAACATGCCCATCCAGTCTTTTTTGCCGCTTTCGCGATCGGCAATGAAGTCGCTTAGGGCAAAGTTAAACGGACTTTTGCTATTTTTGCCACGTTCCGTTTGTTGGCGTAAGCCGTAAGCGGTGCCAATAGGTTGTGCGCGTTCTTCATCAGCGAAAAGTACCACATCATCGCCCACACGTTCTGCAGGGAAAATACCTAAAATACCGCTTGGGTTGAGTTTATGGTTTTGCTCTAATTCATCTAAGACCACTTGTGCATCATTCCACACTTTACGTGCTTCTTCGCCGCCTTCTGGATAATCAAAGGCATCAGGATAGCCACCCATTAACCCCCAAATTCGGAAGAATGGTGACCAGTCGATAAATTTACGTAATGTGGCAATTGGTACGTTTTTAAATTCCACAATACCGGTTTGGTTTGGTTTTGGTGGCACGTAATCTGCCCATTCACCGCTAAAGCCATCAAAGCGGTTTGCGCGAGCCTCTTCAATGCTGAGCTGTTTACGCAGTGGTTTACGGTTAGAGAAAGATTGTTGAATTTTCTCATAATCTTTCTTGAATTGTTCCCACAATGCCGCACGGCTTTCAGGGTTCATCAAGGTCGCACACACCGTAACCGCACGGGAGGCGTTAGAAGTATAAAATACGCCGTGTTCTTTATATTTTGGATAAAGTTTAATTGCTGTATGTTCTTTAGAGGTGGTCGCACCGCCAATCATCACAGGCAGATTTAAGCCTAAGCGAGTCATTTCACCCAAGAAGTATTCCATCTCATCTAGAGAAGGGGTAATTAAACCACTTAACGCGATGATGTCCGCTTTTTCATCAATGGCGGTTTGAATGATTTTGTCCGCCGGCACCATCACGCCCAAGTCAATCACTTCAAAGTTATTACATTGCATCACTACGCTCACGATATTTTTCCCGATGTCGTGCACGTCGCCTTTTACGGTCGCAATCACCACTTTACCGTTGCTTGAGCCTTTTTGTTTGGTTGCATTGATAAACGGCTCTAAATACGCCACAGATTGTTTCATTACGCGCGCAGATTTCACTACTTGCGGCAGAAACATTTTACCGTCACCGAATAAATCACCGACGACATCCATCCCTTCCATCAGCGGCCCTTCAATGACATCTAATGGGCTTGGTAATTGTTGGCGGGCTTCTTCAGTATCTTCCACAATGTAAGTGGTAATCCCTTTCACAAGCGCATGTTTTAAACGTTCTGCTACTGGCCAAGTGCGCCATTCTGCGACAGAATCGACCGCACTTTCATCATTGCCTTGGTTACGATATTTTTCTGCAATATCGAGCAGTTTTTCAGTAGCATCTGGGCTACGGTTTAATACCGCATCTTCTACAATTTCACGTAATTCAGGATCGAGATCGTCATAAATTGCGAGCTGCCCCGCATTCACAATCCCCATATCCATGCCTTGTTTGATGGCATGATAGAGGAAGACCGCATGAATAGCCTCACGCATCACGTTGTTACCACGGAAGGAGAAGGACACATTCGACACCCCGCCCGAGATTTTTGCGTGCGGTAGCGCGCGTTTAATGCGACCGGTAGCATTGATAAAATCCACACCGTAGTTGTTGTGTTCTTCAATCCCTGTACCGATGGCAAAAATATTCGGGTCAAAAATAATGTCTTCTGGCGGGAAGCCGACTTGGTTCACCAAAATGTCATAAGCACGGCTACAAATTTCGACTTTGCGATCTTCGGTATCGGCTTGACCTACTTCGTCAAATGCCATGACCACCACAGCTGCACCGTATTTACGCACCAGTTTAGCGTGTTCGATAAAGATTTCTTCGCCCTCTTTAAGCGAAATAGAGTTCACAATCGGTTTACCTTGCACCGACTGCAAACCAGCCTCAATCACTTCCCATTTGGAGGAGTCGATCATCACCGGCACTTTGGCAGCATCCGGTTCCGTCGCCATAATATTAAGGAAACGGGTCATGCATTTTTTGCTGTCTAGCAAGGCTTCATCCATATTGATGTCGATCACTTGCGCGCCGTTTTCCACTTGGTCGATGGCAATTTCAATGGCTTCGGCAAATTTGTCTTCTTTAATTAAGCGTTTGAATTTCGCCGAACCTGTCACGTTATTACGTTCGCCCACATTCACGAATAGGCTTTCATCATCAATATTGAGTGGCTCTAATCCCGATAAACGCATCGCGGTTTTAATTTCAGGCAATTTACGTGGTGCAATACCTTGCATGGCATCCGCAAAGGCTTTGATATGCTCTGGCGTCGTACCGCAACAACCGCCGACAATGTTCACAAAGCCACTTTCAGCCCATTCTTTCAGATGTGCCGCCATCTCTTCTGCACCTAAATCGTAGCCACCAAAGGCATTTGGTAAGCCTGCATTTGGGTGAACAGAAACGTAGGTTTCGCTGATTTTAGAGAGTTGTTCAACATATTGGCGGAGTTCTTTCGGGCCTAGCGCACAGTTCAAACCGAACGTCAGTGGTTTCGCATGACGAAGCGAGTTGTAGAACGCTTCGGTGGTTTGCCCAGAAAGCGTACGGCCGGAAGCATCGGTAATTGTGCCGGAAATCATAATCGGCAATTCCACACCTAATTCTTCAAATACGGTTTCAATGGCAAAAATAGCGGCTTTGGCATTTAAGGTATCGAAGATGGTTTCGATCATGATTAAATCTGCGCCACCTTCAATTAAGCCTTTAGTCGCTTCCGCATAGGCATCCACCAGTTCCATAAAGGTAATGTTACGGAAACCTGGATCGTTTACATCGGGGGAAATAGAGGCCGTGCGATTAGTTGGCCCTAACACGCCCGCGACAAAGCGAGGTTTTTCTGGTGTGCTGTATTTGTTGGCAGCTAAACGCGCTAGTTTTGCCCCCGCGAAATTCAGTTCGTAGGCAATAGACTGTAAATCATAATCCGCTTGTGCAATGGTGGTCGAACTGAAGGTATTGGTTTCAATAATATCGGCGCCCGCTTGTAAGTATTTCTCATGAATCGCAGAAATTAACAGCGGTTGGGTTAAGGTGAGCAAGTCATTATTGCCACGTAAATCAACCGCACTTTCTTTAAAACGCTCGCCTCTAAAATCAGCCTCGGTGAGTTTATATTTTTGGATCATCGTCCCCATCGCACCGTCTAAAATGAGGATGCGTTCAGCGAGGGATTTTTTCAGTAATTCGGTTTGATTATGTGACATAGACAGCTCTTTTTAAAATCAATCAATATTGAAGAGAATGATAGGTATAAGCACACAGAGTGTCAAATAAAAGGGTGGAAAGTGCGGTAAAAAAATGGAATGTTTTCAAAAAGAAAGGCGGACAAATTGTCCGCCGAATGGTTAGCAATATTTGCTGTCCGAGTAAAAAAACAGATTAACGTAAAAATGCCGGAATATTTTTTTCGTATTCGCTAATGGCATCTTCGTGTTGTAACGTTAAACCGATGTTATCCAAGCCGTTTAACAAACAATGACGGCGGAATTCATCCAGTTCAAAGTGATAGACTTTATCACCTACAGTGACCGTCATCGCCTCTAAATCTACGTGGATTTGTTTGCCTTCATTTGCCCACACCCATTGGAAGATCTCTTCCACCTCCTCTTCGCTTAAACGAATCGGTAACATGTGGTTATTTAAGCTGTTGTTATAGAAAATATCCGCAAAACTTGGTGCGATCATCACTTTGAAACCGTAATCGGCTAATGCCCAAGGTGCATGTTCACGAGAAGAACCACAACCAAGATTTTTACGCGCTAATAAAATGGTTGCACCTTGATATTGTGGATAATTCAATACGAAATCTGGATTTGGCTTGGTGCCTTCAACATCCAAATAACGCCATTCATGGAATAAATGTTTGCCGAAACCCACGCGGGTAATGGCTTGTAAAAATTGTTTTGGAATAATTGCATCCGTGTCCACGTTTGCCGCATCCAATGGCACTACTAAGCCTGAAAGTTGTTTAAATCCTGCCATTTTTTGCTCCTTAGTTTAATGTGACGTCACGAATATCAACGAATTTACCGAACATTCCCGCTGCTGCGGCCATGGCTGGACTCACCAAGTGAGTGCGACCATTACGGCCTTGGCGACCTTCAAAGTTACGGTTTGACGTGGAAGCACAACGTTCCCATTCACCTAAACGGTCATCGTTCATCCCTAAACACATTGAGCAGCCCGGATTACGCCATTCAGCGCCCGCTTCGATAAAGATTTTATCCAAGCCTTCTTTTTCTGCTTGTTCTTTCACTAAACCAGAACCTGGTACCACTAAAATACGTTTTACATTGTCAGCTTTTTTGCGACCTTTCATCACGGCAGCTGCGGCACGTAAATCTTCGATACGAGCATTAGTGCAAGAACCGATAAAGACTTGATCCACCGGAATATCTTTTAAATCAGTATTCGGTTCTAAACCGATATAATTCAAGGCTTTTTCTGCTGAAGCACGAGTCACGGGATCGGTCATTTCTGCTGGATTAGGTACACGTTGATCGATACCGATTACTTGGCCTGGGTTGGTTCCCCAAGTTACCTGTGGTGCAATATCTTTGGCTTCTAATGTGATAACCGTGTCAAATTTTGCATCATCATCGGATTTTAAGGTTTTCCAATAAGCAACGGCATCATCCCAATCTTTACCTTTTGGTGCATGTGGACGACCTTTTAAGTATTCGAAAGTGGTTTCATCTGGTGCGATTAAGCCGGCTTTCGCGCCCATTTCAATCGCCATATTACATACAGTCATACGGCCTTCCATAGAAAGGTCACGAATGGCTTCCCCGCAGAATTCCACCACATGGCCTGTACCGCCTGCCATGGTAGTTTTACCGATGATGGCAAGAATAATGTCTTTTGCGGTAATGCCTGGCGCTACTTTGCCGCGCACTTCAATTTTCATATTTTTTGCGCGAGCTTGTTTTAAGGTTTGGGTGGCTAATACGTGTTCTACTTCAGATGTACCGATACCAAATGCCAAAGCACCGAACGCCCCGTGGGTGGCGGTATGGGAGTCTCCACACACGATAGTCATACCTGGTAAGGTTAAGCCTTGTTCAGGCCCCATGACATGCACGATGCCTTGTTCTTTTGTGGTCATGTCGAATAATTGAATACCTGTCGCTTTTGTGTTTTTTTCAAGTTCCAATACTTGAATTTTCGCTTGGCCTTCAAGTTTGTTCACATCACGTACTTGAGTAGAAATACTGTGATCCATGGTACCGAAAGTTTTACTGACTTGACGTACTTGGCGGCCTGCCACACGTAAACCATCAAAGGCTTGTGGACTGGTCACTTCATGGATTAAATGACGGTTGATATACAAAATCGGCGTTTCGCCTTCAGCTTCGTATACCACGTGGGCATCGAATAATTTTTCGTAAAGAGTTTTTGCCATAATTTTTCTCAATTCGTTAGAGTAGTAAGTGCGGTCAAATTATTACTCGTAAATCCTGAATATTTACTCGCTCCTTCGGAGCCGTTGGCAGAGCCAACGTTCAAAAAGCGTTGCTTTTTGTCAGTGTCTTTAAACCGCACTTAAATTGTTTTTATTAGATTGCGTTAGCGATTAACGTACCCATTTCCGCAGTTGAAACGGGCGCAGAATCATCAGCTAAATCTCCCGTACGGTGACCATTTGCTAAGACTTTTTGTACCGCATTTTCAATCGCATCTGCGGCATCATTTAAGTTGAAGCTGTAACGCAACATCATCGCGGCAGAAAGAATTTGTGCGATTGGGTTGGCAATGCCTTTGCCAGCGATATCCGGTGCAGAACCGCCAGCCGGTTCATATAAGCCGAAACCTTCTTCGTTTAAGCTAGCAGATGGCAACATCCCCATAGAACCTGTGATCATCGCCGCTTCATCAGAAATAATATCGCCGAAAATGTTAGAGCAGAGTAGCACATCGAAAGACTCTGGCGCTTTGATTAATTGCATGGTCGCGTTGTCGATATAAATGTGATCTAAGGTGACTTCAGGGTAGTCTTTCGCCACTTCAGTGACGGTTTCACGCCATAAGATTGAAGCTTGTAATACGTTCGCTTTATCCACTGAAGTCACGTGTTTACGACGTTTCATTGCCGCATCAAAAGCCGCACGCGCAATGCGTTCGATTTCATATTTGTAATAAACTTCGGTATCGAATGCTTTAGTTTGAGCACCTTCGCCTTCACGGCCTTTAGGCTGACCGAAATAAATACCGCCCGTTAATTCACGCACAACCACCATATCAAAGCCTTTCGCTGCAATATCTGCACGTAATGGGCAGAATTTTTCTAGTCCTTTATAAAGGGTTGCAGGGCGAAGATTACAGAATAATTTGAAATGTTTGCGCAATGGTAATAATGCACCGCGTTCTGGTTGTTGATCCGGTGGTAAATTTGTCCATTTTGGGCCACCTACAGAGCCAAACAAAATCGCATCAGCCTCATCACAACCTTTTAAGGTTTCGGCTGGTAGTGGGCAACCACAATGATCAATTGCAGCACCACCCACATAAAACTCGTTAAAGTTAAGTTTGAAACCGAATTTTTCTTGGACTTTGTTTAATACTTTAATGGCTTCAGCCATCACTTCTGGACCAATACCGTCTCCTGGTAGAACAGCGATGTTGTATGATTGCATATTGTTTTTCCTATTTCAGTCACACCAAAGTGCGGTTAATTTTCTCCCCCTCTTTTGTAAAGAGGGGCTGGGGGGAGATTTTTACGATATAAAATTCACTGCAGAGGTTGATGTTACTTCTGCCAAATCTCCCCTAACCCCTCTTTGCTAAAGAGGGGGATTGGATTAATGATGTTTGTGGCTTTTAATATCAGCGACTTTATGTGCACGATAAATGGCATTAATTGCATGAACTAAAGCAAGTGCGGAAGATTCAACGATGTCTGTCGCTAAACCAACACCGTGGAATTTCCGGCCTTCGTGTTCAACCACGATATCCACCTGACCTAAGGCTTCAGCACCTTCGCCTTTTGCAGTTAAGTTGTAGTGCGACATTTTGATATCTAAGCCGGTTAAATTCAAGATCGCATTGTAAACTGCATCAACCGGACCATTACCACCGATAGAAGAGGTACTTAATTTTTTACCATCCAATTCCACTTGAACAAATGCAGTTGCTGGATACTCTTTAGTGGAGTGTGCAGAAAGTTTATCTAACACTAAACGATCTTCATCCCCTTGTTGCATATCAATAAAGGCTAAGGCTTCTAAGTCATAATCGAACACTTGGCCTTTTTTGTCTGCCAATTTTAAGAACGCTTCATACAATTTATCTAAATCGTAATCTTGTTCGGTGTAGCCCATATCTGCCATGTGGCCTTTTACTGCTGCGCGACCAGAACGTGCGGTTAAGTTCAATTTCTCTTTCTTCAAGCCGATAGTTTCTGGTGACATGATTTCGTAGGTATTTTGGTTTTTTAACATACCATCTTGGTGAATACCGGATGAATGTGCGAAAGCGTTTGAACCTACAATCGCTTTATTCGGTTGGATTGGCATATTACAAAGTTGGCTCACCATTTGGCTGACACGATGAATTTCTTGTGTGTTGATACGTGTATCCACGCCCATAAATTCTTGACGAACTTTCATTGCCATCACGACTTCTTCAAGTGAAGTGTTACCCGCACGTTCGCCAATGCCATTAATGGTACATTCAATTTGACGAGCACCGTTTTGTACTGCGGTTAAGGAGTTAGCCGTTGCCATACCTAAGTCATTATGGCAATGTACGGAAATCACTGCTTTGTCGATATTTGGCACGCGGTTACGTACTTCAGCAATAATATTACCGAATTGATTAGGTAAGCAGAAACCAACGGTATCTGGAATGTTTACTGTAGTCGCCCCCGCATTAATTGCAGCCTCAACAATACGACAAATATTGTCGATACCGGTACGGCCCGCATCTTCGCAAGAAAATTCGACATCGTCAGTATAATTACGTGCATGTTTTACTGCGGCTACAGCCATTTCAACCACATCGTCAAAGGTACGTTTTAATTTGGCTTCAACGTGTAATGCTGAAACTGCAATAAATGTATGGATACGAAACGCTTCTGCCACTTTTAAGGCTTCAGCCGCAGCATCAATATCTTTAATTACCGCACGGGAAAGTGCCGCAACACGACTATTTTTGATATGGCGTGCAATGGTTTGAACGGATTCAAAATCACCTTGAGAAGAAACCGGGAAACCGACCTCCATCACATCCACGCCGAGACGTTCAAGGGCTAAAGCAATCTGTAATTTCTCTTTAACGGTTAAGCTTGCTTTTAACGCTTGTTCGCCATCACGCAAGGTGGTATCAAAAATAATAACGCGATCTGTCATAGTATTTTCCTTCTTTTATCACTCAAAGTGCGGTTATTTTTACCGTGATTTTAAAACGAAAAAACCCGCAATCTTAAAAGTGCGGGTTGATAATAGATTTTTTACATAAAGGTGTTTTTTATCCACAACTTAGCCGCACAAAGAATGTGAGAGCAGGAGGTTGAGAGATAAAGAAACAGCTTGGTACATAAAAAGATAATCCTGTAAAAATTCTGTAAAACGCTGTCCATATTACGGATAAAAATTTTGCTGTCAAATCATTTATCAGTGATTTATATCTAAAATGAATATATCTACACAATCTTAAAAGTGTATTTCTCTTAATATAAGTTTTTTATCAGAATTAATCTCTTCAAATAGCTTTTAAGAAGCTGTTTTTG
>CAJPKS010000050.1:0-9563 GCA_905371285.1 Haemophilus sp. HMSC068C11
ATTGTACCCACGTTTACGTGCGGTTTTGTACGTTCAAATTTTTCTTTAGACATTTGTTTAGTTTCCTAGAAAATGCTCTATAAGCCATTCGACTTATAGAGCGGATTGTTACAAAAAATTATTTTTTACGCGCTTCAATTACTGCAGCAGCAACACTTGTTGGCGCTTCAGCATATTTTAACGGTTCCATTGAGTATGATGCACGACCTTGAGTTTGTGAACGTAAGTCTGTTGCATAACCGAACATTTCAGAAAGTGGAACTTCTGCATCGATTTTAACAACGAATTCGTTCGCTTCTTGACCGTTAACCATAGCACGACGACGGCTTAAGTCACCGATTACATCACCCACATACTCAGGTGGAGTTTCTACTTCAACTTTCATGATTGGCTCAAGTAGAACTGGGTTTGCTTTAGCGAACGCTGCTTTAAATGCTAAAGAAGCCGCTAATTTAAACGCTAATTCTGATGAGTCAACATCATGGTATGAACCGAAGTGTAAACGTACACCAATATCTACTACCGGATAACCCGCTAATGGACCAGATTTAAGCTGCTCTTGGATACCTTTATCAACTGCAGGAATGTATTCACCAGGGATTACACCACCTTTGATTTCGTTTACAAATTCGTAACCAGGACCTTCTGGATCTAATGGGTATAAGTCAATAACAACATGACCATATTGACCGCGACCACCAGATTGTTTTGCGTGTTTACCTTCCACATCGTTAACACGAGTGCGGATAGTTTCACGGTAAGATACTTGTGGTTTACCGATATTAGCTTCCACTTTGAACTCACGTTTCATACGGTCAACGATGATGTCTAAGTGTAACTCACCCATACCAGAAATAATGGTTTCACCAGATTCTTCATCAGTGTGAACACGGAATGAAGGGTCTTCTTGAGCAAGACGACCTAATGCAAGACCCATTTTTTCTTGGTCAGCTTTAGTTTTAGGTTCTACTGCTACAGAGATTACTGGCTCTGGGAATTCCATACGCTCAAGGATGATTGGTGCTTCGATTGCACATAATGTATCACCCGTAGTTACATCTTTTAAGCCGATTGCTGCAGCGATATCACCCGCACGAACTTCTTTGATTTCTTCACGTTTATTAGCGTGCATCTGTACGATACGGCCAAAACGTTCACGTTTTTGACGTACAGAGTTTAATACTGTATCACCAGAGTTAATTACACCTGAGTACACACGGAAGAAGGTTAAGTTACCTACGAATGGGTCAGTTGCAATTTTGAATGCTAATGAAGAGAACGGCTCATCATCGCTTGCGTGACGTTCACCTTCAGTTTCATCTGGGTTGATACCTTTGATTGCTGGAATATCAGTTGGTGCCGGTAAGTATTCAACAACTGCATCAAGCATCGCTTGAACACCTTTGTTTTTGAATGCAGAACCACAAGTTACCAAGATGATTTCGTTTGCTAATACGCGTTGACGAAGACCTGCTTTGATTTCTTCTTCGCTTAACTCTTCACCACCAAGATATTTTTCCATTAATTCTTCAGTTGCTTCAGCTGCTGCATCAACAAGGTTTTGACGCCATTCTTCACACGCTGCTTGCATATCTGCTGGAATATCTTCATAAGTGAAGGTCATACCTTGGTCAGCTTCGTTCCAGTTGATCGCTTTCATTTTGATCAAATCAACAACACCAGTGAAACTTTCTTCTGCACCGATTGGAAGTTGAAGAGGAACAGCATTCGCACCTAAACGAGTTTTAAGTTGTTCAACAACACGTAAGAAGTTAGCACCAGTACGGTCCATTTTGTTTACGAACGCAATACGTGGAACTTGATATTTGTTAGCTTGACGCCATACAGTTTCAGACTGAGGTTGAACACCACCAACCGCACAGTAAACCATTACCGCACCATCAAGAACACGCATAGAACGTTCTACTTCAACAGTAAAGTCTACGTGTCCCGGGGTATCGATAACGTTGATACGGTGTTGTGGGAACTGTTGTGACATACCAGACCAGAATGCGGTAGTTGCCGCAGAGGTAATGGTAATACCACGCTCTTGTTCCTGTTCCATCCAGTCCATTGTTGCTGCACCATCGTGTACTTCACCAATTTTGTGACTTACACCAGTGTAGAATAAGATACGTTCAGTGGTAGTAGTTTTACCAGCATCGATGTGCGCACTAATACCGATATTACGATATCTTTCAATAGGGGTTGTACGAGCCATTATTATAACCTTGTTAAGTTTAATATCTGTTTATATAAGGGTAAGGCTTCATCGAGGATGAAGCCCTTAAATTTTAAAAGCGTATTACCAACGGAAGTGAGCAAATGCTTTATTAGCTTCAGCCATACGGTGAACGTCTTCACGTTTTTTCACAGCTGCGCCTTTGTTATCTGATGCATCAGATAATTCATTTGCAAGACGTAAAGCCATTGATTTATCACCGCGTTTACGTGCAGCTTCAACGATCCAACGCATACCTAATGCGTTACGACGAACTGGACGTACTTCAACTGGCACTTGGTAAGTAGAACCACCAACACGACGAGATTTAACCTCAACGGTTGGGCGAACGTTTTCAAGTGCAATTTCAAATGCTTCTAAAGGTTCTTTACCTGTGCGTTCTGCAAGTTTGTCTAACGCACCGTAAACGATGGTTTCAGCAACGGATTTTTTACCGTCTACCATTAATACATTAATAAATTTTGCAAGTAACTCTGAACCGAACTTCGGATCTGGAAGAATCTTGCGTGGTTCAACACTACGACGACGTGGCATTGCGAATTTCTCCGTATATTTAATCTTCAGGGTATCCAAAACTCTATAAAAATTAACCGCACTTTAAAGTGAGTTAATGTGATACTGGAGTTTCTGATTTAAATTTTTACTAATTTAGACGTTTGGCCTTACTTAACGGAGTTCCATTAAGCTTTAGGACGTTTAACGCCGTATTTAGAACGACCTTGTTTACGATCTTTAACGCCTGCACAGTCTAATGCGCCGCGTACAGTGTGGTAACGAACACCTGGTAAGTCTTTAACACGACCACCACGGATAAGCACAACACTGTGCTCTTGAAGGTTGTGGCCTTCGCCGCCGATGTAAGAAGTTACTTCAAAGCCATTAGTTAAACGAATACGACATACTTTACGTAATGCTGAGTTCGGTTTTTTAGGTGTAGTTGTGTATACACGAGTGCACACACCACGTTTCTGCGGGCAAGCCTCTAATGCAGGAACGTTACTTTTTACAACCTTTTTCACACGCGGTTTGCGTACTAGCTGGTTGATAGTTGCCATTAAAAAAGCTCCAGTTTAAATGTTATTCATAATAGAATGTTTGTTACAAAATCTATCTCTCTATCCAGTAGACAGAAGAAATAGACGCTGAATTTTAATGGTTTCACCTCACATTGTCAATATTTAAACAGAAATAGGATCGCAAAGGATCGCTTGATAAAAAATCGACGCAAAACTGACCGCTCTTTTCCAAATCAATTGCCTGTCTATGGCGAGGGTTTTATAATTTCGAACAGAATTATTTTGTTGGCAATCATTATGTTACGTTCATTCATTTTTCATTTACGTTATTTCTATCATAAAAAACTTCGACAAACCCATCGTATCTCTCATAAAACACTCGAATTCGTATGTTTACTGATTGGTGCGACATTTGTTGCGCTTTTTTCCTTTGGATTTGCCAAGTTAGCCGATATCGGACTTGAATTTAATGCCTATTGGTCTGCTAAATACCCTCTCGCCGTTTGGATCGTTTTACCGCTTGGTCTTGCTTTTCTCACCTGGTTTACCGCCAAATACACACCTTATGTTGGCGGCAGCGGTATTCCACAAGTGATCGCCTCCATCAATATTCCTTATAATGGTTATAAAACAAAACTGGTTGAATTTCGCCAAACTATTTGGAAAATTCCGCTTACTTTCTTTGCAATGGTTATCGGTGCGTCTGTTGGACGTGAAGGCCCTTCTGTTCAAGTCGGTGCTGCTGTTATGCTGAGTTGGGGAAATTTCTGTCGTAAATATAACTTTGCTTTCCGCGGATTAAGTACGAATGAACTCATTGCAACGGGTGCAGCAGGTGGTCTTGCTGCTGCATTTAATGCCCCTTTGGCTGGGGTAATTTTTGCCATTGAAGAATTAGGTCGAGGCATGATGTTACGCTGGGAACGCCGAGTATTGCTTGGTGTATTAGCAGCCGGTTTTATTTTAGTGGCGATTCAAGGCAATAGCCCTTACTTTCCTGCCTATAAAGGTGCAACAGCTATTCCCTATTTATATCTTTGGCTTGCTATTTGTGGCGTAGTTTGTGGCGTACTGGGCGGTATATTTGGGCGACTCCTTGCAAAAGGATTTGCAGGACTGTCTCCACTCAAATGGCGTGATTGGATCCGCAAACATCCCATTTACGTTGCCTTATTACTCGGTTTAGTACTTGCAGCGATGGGAACCTACAGCGAAGGGCAAACTTATGGAACGGGTTATAATGTGGTCGCCAGAGCATTAGAAGGACAACTCGTTTCACCTGAAGTGGGGATACTAAAACTCTTCGCAACGGTTACGACGTATTGGAATGGCATCGCGGGCGGAATTTTTACGCCATCTCTCACCACTGGCGCGGGTATCGGCACCATGTTATGGGAAATCAGCAATGGCATGGTTGATCAACGTTTCCTCGTCATTTTATGTATGGCGGCATTTTTAGCAGGTGGAACACAATCCCCTGTGACAGCAAGCGTAGTGGTGATGGAAATGACGGGGGCTCAACCTGTGCTGATTTGGCTCTTGATTTCCAGTATCATTGCCTCCATAATTTCGCGCCAATTTAGTCCAAAACCTTTTTACCACTTTGCGGCTGGACGTTTCCGTCAACGAATGCAGGAACAACAAGCAGAAGATCTTCGCCGTAACGAGATTCAAGAGAAATAAAATATGTCAGAAAACCAACCGCACTTTTATCGTGGACGCTTTTCCGTTGCGCCAATGTTAGATTGGACGACACGCCATTGCCGCTATTTTCATCGTCAATTTAGTAAAAATGCGTTGCTTTATACCGAGATGGTTACAGCTCCCGCCATTATTCATGCGAAATACGATCATTTAGATTTTGATTTGCAAGAAAACCCAGTTGCCTTACAACTCGGTGGAAGTGATCCTGCTCAGCTTAAATATTGTGCCAAATTAGCCGAAGAAAGAGGCTATCATGAAATCAATCTGAATGTCGGCTGCCCTTCCGATCGCGTGCAAAACGGCATGTTTGGGGCATGTTTAATGGCAAAAGCAGATTTAGTGGCTGAATGCGTTGCTGAAATGCAACGTGTCGTGAATATTCCTGTGACCGTGAAAACGCGTATTGGCATTGATGATTTGGATAGCTATGAATTTCTCTGCGACTTTATCGAAAAAGTCCATCACGCAGGTTGTCAAGAATTTATTGTTCATGCACGAAAAGCCTGGCTTTCAGGATTAAGTCCAAAAGAGAATCGCGAGATTCCCCCTTTGAATTATGATCGTGTTTATCAATTGAAGAAAGACTTCCCACAATTAACCATTGCTATTAATGGCGGCATTAAAACCATCGAAGAAATGAAACATCATTTGCAATTTGTGGATGGCGTGATGGTTGGTCGTGAGGCTTATCAAAATCCATCGTTGCTAGGCTATGTTGATCAAATGCTTTTTAATGCTAATGCAGATATCGTCACACCAAGACAAGCGGTGGAAGCCATGTTCCCTTACATTGAAAAACAGCTGAGCCAAGGTGTTTATTTAAATCATATCGTTCGACATATGCTCGGCGCATTCCAAAACTGCAAAGGGGCAAGACAATGGCGACGCTATTTAAGTGAAAATGCCTTTAAGCAAAGCGCGGGAATCGAAGTGGTCGAAACAGCATTAAGCTTTGTGGAAACCAATTAAGCCTAAAATACAAAGTGCGGTCAGAATTTAAGAGATTTTCTAATCGCACTTTTGTTTTCTGAGTATTTAATTAGCAATGATGTTTTTGGCGATACGCTACTAAATCTTCAATTGTTAATACTACATAACCAAATTTTTTCGCAAATTCGATAATTTCTGGTGCGCGAGCCATAGTGCCATCATCATTTGTGATTTCACAAATCACACCCGCTGGTTTAAAACCACTTAAACGCGCTAAATCAACGGACGCTTCAGTATGACCGCGACGCGTTAAAACACCACCTTCTGCCGCACGTAATGGGAAAACATGTCCTGGACGGTGAAGATCTGCCGGTTTTGCCTGATCTGCAATCGCCGCTTTGATTGTGGTGACACGATCTTGTGCCGATACACCTGTTGACACACCTTCTGCCGCTTCAATCGTCACGGTAAACGCGGTTTTATTCACGCTATTGTTATGCTCAACCATAGGTGGCAAATCAAGCTGTTTACATTGTTCATCGGTGATACATAAACACACGATACCGCTACCATAACGAATAAGTTTTGCCATTTGTTCTGGGGTAATGGTTTCTGCAGGGAAAATTAAATCGCCTTCATTTTCGCGATCTTCATCATCCAATACCAATACGCCATTGCCTTGTTTGAATGCATTCAATGCGTTAATCACCCGTTCTTCTCCGGTCGCACCAAATGCAGATAAAATTGACTGATTCATCGTAATTTCCTTTGTTGTTACGTTAAAATTAACCAGAATCAGGGCTGAGAAATGCAAATAAATAGGACGGAATTGGGAACCCAATCCGTTTTATTCTCTTTCATCCAGACTATACTGTCGGCTTTGGAATTTCACCAAATCTGCTAACCTTAAAAGGACAAAGCGAAACAATTTTGTAAAACGCAATCAAAATTGACCGCACTTTTAAGTGCTCGTGGGCTGTTACCACCGGTAGGGAATTTCACCCTGCCCTGAGAATGCAAGCCGTAGTATAACGCAAAATGTTGCGGTAAAAAATCATTCAATGAAAAATGTTTTTATTTGCACAAAGATTGCATAAAATAGGGCTATACTGTCACTATGCGGTGGCGATTTAGCGAAGGATACATTATGTCGAACAAACACGATAAAAAAGTGGGTGTGATTTTTGGAAAATTCTACCCTGTTCACACCGGCCATATTAATATGATTTATGAAGCATTCAGTAAAGTGGATGAGCTTCACGTGATTGTCTGTAGCGATACCGAACGCGATTTAAAGCTGTTTTATGATAGTAAAATGAAGCGTATGCCGACGGTACAAGATCGTCTTCGCTGGATGCAGCAAATCTTTAAATATCAAAAAAATCAAATTTTTATTCATCACTTAGTTGAGGATGGCATTCCAAGTTATCCGAATGGTTGGCAAGCTTGGAGTGAGGCGGTAAAAAATCTATTTGAAGAAAAACAATTTACCCCGACGATGGTTTTTAGTAGTGAACCACAAGACAAAGCACCATACGAAAAATACTTAGGTCTTGAAGTTTCTTTAGTGGATCCTGACCGCTCCTTCTTTAACGTATCCGCAACGAAAATTCGTACTACACCTTTCCAATATTGGAAGTTCATTCCGAAAGAAGTTCGTCCGTTCTTTGCCAAAACCATTGCCATTTTAGGTGGTGAAAGCAGCGGTAAAAGCGTGTTAGTCAGCAAACTGGCTGCCGTATTTAATACCACCTCTGCCTGGGAATATGGTCGGGAATATGTCTTCGAAAAATTAGGTGGCGATGAGCAAGCCATGCAATATTCTGACTATCCACAAATGGCACTAGGTCACCAACGCTATATTGATTATGCGGTGCGTCATGCTCATAAAGTGGCAATTATTGATACTGACTTCATTACCACGCAAGCTTTTTGTATTCAATATGAAGGTAAGGCGCATCCGTTCTTAGATTCCATGATCAAAGAATACCCGTTTGATGTCACCATTTTATTGAAAAACAACACAAAATGGGTGGATGATGGCTTACGTAGTTTAGGTAACCAAAAACAACGTCAACAATTCCAACAGTTATTGAAGAAATTGTTAGATAAATACAAAGTGCCTTACATTGAAATTGAATCACCAAGTTATCTAGACCGTTATAACCAAGTAAAATCTGTTGTAGAAAAAGTGTTAAATGATGAAGAACTTGAAGGTTTACAACACACAAAACGCATATTGACCACCGAGAAATAAGATGATTTTATTCGCAGGCGATCCACACGGAAGTTATGAACATCTTTATCCTTTCGTGCAAGAAAATGACAACGTTGCCTTGATTATTTTGGGCGACTTGCAACTTTCTTCGCCTGATGAATTAGATAAACTCGCAAAATATTGTGATATTTGGTTTATTCACGGTAATCATGACAGCAAAACCGTCACCGCATTTGAGGCGATTTGGGGTACACATTGGAAATCGCGTAATTTGCATAATCGTGTTGTTGAAATTCAAGGGCAGCGCATTGCCGGCTTAGGGGGCGTATTCCGCGGACAAATCTGGATGCCGCCAAACAAGCCAATGTACTTTGACCCTATCCACTATTGCCAATATAGCCCACAAGAAAAAATTTGGCGTGGCGGTGTACCATTACGTCATCGCACGTCTATTTTCCCTTCTGATATCGAAGCCATTGAAAACGAACAAGCCGATATTCTGATTTGCCATGAAGCACCAAAGCCCCATCCAATGGGATTTCGTGTGATTAATCAACTCGCAGAAAAATTAGGGGTAAGACACGTTTTCCATGGCCATCACCACGATAACGTCGAATATAAGACAAATTTCCCTTATAAAATCACGAATGTCGGTTTTAGAAGTGTCACAGATGTACAAGGAAATTATTTATTAAAAACGATTGATGATCGAGAAAAATAACTAAATAAAGCGTTAATTATTTTTGATAAAAAGAAAGTTTGAAGAGAGAAGATGGCGCACCCGAAAGGATTCGAACCTTTGACCGCTCGGTTCGTAGCCGAGTACTCTATCCAGCTGAGCTACGGGTGCAGAATAAATAAAACTAACAACAAATGGCGGTGAGAGAGGGATTCGAACCCTCGATGGAGTTTTTGACCCCATACTCCCTTAGCAGGGGAGCGCCTTCAGCCTACTCGGCCATCTCACCACAATCGGTTTGTGGGCGGTATAATACGTTTTTTTGAAAATAAGTCAAATCATTTTTTGTAAAAGCCGTTTTGGTTGCTTGATTTATCTACATTTTGCATAAATAAAGTGCGGTTGAAAAACAAATAAATTTCCGACCGCCCTTTAACATAAATTATCTCTAACCTTTTAAAATTGCCCGTAGACGATCGAGCTGACTCGATGTTTGTTGTTGCTTCTGTTCTACCGTTAATTTTGGCTTATCTTTTTCCCATTGCACATCATCTTGTGGTAACTCTGCCAAGAAACGGCTAGGCTCTCGGCGAATTAACTCGCCAAACTGACGTCGTTCACGACAAAGAGAAAAAGTCAGCGTTTGTTGTGCTCGAGTAATGCCCACATAGGCTAAACGACGCTCTTCCTCTACATTATCTTCATCAATACTGGGTTGATGAGGCAAAATCCCCTCTTCCATACCGATTAAATACACATGGGGGAACTCTAAAC
>CAJPKS010000051.1:0-9538 GCA_905371285.1 Haemophilus sp. HMSC068C11
GGGATGCCAATGCCAATGAAAATGCCGCTTGGCTTGCTAATCCACATCGTAAAGGCACCGATGATATGGGGCGCGTTTATGGCGTACAAGGCAGAGCATGGCGTAAACCGAATGGCGAAACCATCGATCAACTTCGTAAAATTGTGAATAATTTAAGCCGAGGTATCGATGACCGTGGTGAAATCCTGACTTTCTTCAATCCAGGCGAATTTGACCTAGGCTGTTTGCGTCCTTGCATGCACACACATACTTTCTCTTTAGTAGGTGATACATTGCACTTAACGAGCTACCAACGCTCTTGTGATGTGCCACTTGGCTTAAACTTCAATCAAATTCAGGTCTTTACTTTCCTTGCTTTGATGGCGCAAATTACCGGCAATAAACCGGGTAAGGCATATCATAAAATTGTAAATGCGCATATTTATGAAGACCAACTTGAGTTAATGCGTGATGTGCAATTAAAACGTGAACCATTCCTGTCACCACAGTTAGAAATTAATCCTGATATTAAAACTCTTGAAGATCTTGAGACTTGGGTAACGATGGATGATTTCAAGGTGGTGGGTTATCAATCTCACGAACCAATCAAATATCCTTTCTCTGTTTAGGCATTCAAAGTGCGATCAGATTTAGATGAGAAATTTATGCAACACGCTCTGATGCTTGCCGATCGTGCAGAAGCGCTCGGTGAGATTCCTGTCGGGGCAGTGTTGGTGGATGATGAAGGAAATATTCTCGGTGAAGGCTGGAATTTATCTATCATTGAAAATGATCCGACCGCTCACGCTGAAATTGTCGCATTGCGTAACGCAGCGCAAAATATTCAAAATTATCGTCTACTCAATACCACACTCTATGTCACACTAGAACCTTGTACGATGTGTGCGGGCGCGATTTTACATAGCCGTATTAAACGATTAGTCTTCGGTGCATCAGATTATAAAACCGGGGCTGTAGGTTCTCGCTTTCATTTCTTTGATGATTATAAAATGAATCATACGTTAGAAATTACCTCTGGCGTGCTCGCAGAAAAGTGCGGTCAGAAATTGAGTGATTTTTTTAAAAAAAGACGAGAGCAGAAAAAGGAAGAAAAGCGGGAAAAGAATCTCCCGCTTGATGTTGAGCCGCAATCTTAAACTTGCCAATCAATTTCAGTTAAACCATTTTGTTTTAAATATTCGTTAGTTTTAGAAAAATGATGACATCCTAGAAAACCACGATGTGCAGAAAGTGGAGAAGGATGCGGGGCAGTTAAAACATAATGACGATTACGATCAATAAATTGCCCTTTTTTCTGAGCATGGCTTCCCCAAAGTAAAAATACTATTTTTTCACGGTGTTCATTGAGTGCTGCAATTACTTGGTCTGTAAAAATTTCCCAACCAAACTTAGCGTGTGAATGAGCCATGCCACGTTCTACGGTCAGTACGGTGTTAAGCAGCAGTACACCTTGCTCCGCCCATTTCACTAAGTAGCCATGATTTGGCATGTGAAAACCTGGAATGTCGTTAGCCAATTCTTTGTACATATTCAGTAGAGAAGGGGGAATTGCAACCTCAGGTTTCACCGAAAAAGCTAAACCGTGCGCTTGATTTGGGCCATGATAGGGATCCTGTCCTAAAATGACGACTTTCACCTCATCAAATGCCGTATATTTAAAGGCATTAAACACTTCGTCTTGCGGTGGATAAATGGTTTTCCCCGCGAGTCGCTCTTGATGGACTTGTTGTAGAATGTGTTTAAAGTAAGGTTTTTCTTTCTCTTGACCGATAACATCTGTCCAGGTTTTCATTCTGTATTTCCTTATTGGATAAGCTTGAGCACATTATAAATGAAATTGCTTAGAAAGGCTTTATCTGAGAATTATGTTAATACCTTGTTAAAAGTCGGAGTGTTTTGAGGCCTTGCTGTGGCTGAAACTTTAATCTAGATCAATTTTTAAAAATTAGTCAGAAAAAAGAACCTGTTTTAGGTCAAAATTAATTGAATTCTTCAAATAGTTTGATAAAATTTGCACAGTTTAATAAATATACAACGGCCAAATTAGGAGGCACTTTATGATCAAAGGTATTCAAATTACTCAAGCAGCAAATGACAATCTTTTAAACTCATTCTGGTTATTAGACAGCGAAAAAAATGAAGCTCGTTGTTTATGTGCAAAAGCTGAATTCGCAGAAGACCAAGTAGTAGCAGTGAGTGAATTAGGCCAAATCGAATACCGTGAATTACCGGTAAACGTAGCACCAACAGTTAAAGTTGAAGGTGGTCAACACTTAAACGTAAACGTATTACGTCGTGAAACTTTAGAAGATGCAGTAAACAACCCGGATAAATACCCACAATTAACCATCCGTGTTTCTGGTTATGCAGTACGCTTCAACTCTTTAACGCCAGAACAACAACGCGACGTTATTACTCGTACTTTCACTGAAAGCCTATAATTTCAGTTTGAATGAAAAAAGAAACCCCGAAGTAATTCGGGGTTTTGTTTTATGTAAAAGGTTTCAAAATTTGACCGCACTTTTCCCTTTCATCCCTAGCGATTTCCGCGCTTTTCAGGTACAATCCGCCAGTTAAATTTAATGATTTTTGAGAAAACTAATCTATTTATGAAGAATATTCGCAACTTTTCTATTATTGCCCATATTGACCACGGTAAATCGACTCTTTCTGACCGATTAATTCAGACCTGTGGTGGCCTTTCAGATCGTGAAATGGAAGCGCAGGTATTGGATTCCATGGATCTTGAGCGTGAGCGCGGTATTACCATTAAAGCGCAAAGTGTAACCTTAAATTATCAGGCCAAAGACGGTGAAACTTACCAATTAAACTTTATCGATACACCAGGGCACGTGGACTTCTCTTATGAAGTATCGCGCTCTCTTGCAGCTTGTGAAGGGGCATTGTTAGTTGTGGATGCAGGACAGGGCGTAGAAGCACAAACCTTGGCAAACTGCTACACCGCCATTGAAATGGATTTAGAAGTCGTGCCGATTTTAAATAAAATCGACTTACCGGCAGCGGATCCAGAACGTGTTGCGGAAGAAATTGAAGACATCGTGGGTATTGATGCGATGGAAGCAGTACGTTGTTCGGCGAAAACCGGTGTGGGTATTGAAGATGTATTAGAAGAAATTGTTGCGAAAATTCCTGCACCAGAAGGTGATCCTGATGCACCGTTACAAGCATTGATTATTGACTCTTGGTTCGATAACTATTTAGGCGTGGTGTCATTAGTTCGTATTAAGAATGGTGTGTTGCGTAAAGGTGACAAAATCAAAGTAATGTCCACCGGGCAAGCTTACAACGTCGATCGTCTAGGTATTTTCACGCCAAAACAAGTGGATACGACTGTATTAAATACCGGTGAAGTAGGTTGGGTTGTTTGTGCGATTAAAGATATTTTAGGGGCACCAGTAGGGGATACCTTAACGCATCAACACAATCCAGCAAGCCATGTATTGCCAGGTTTTAAGAAAGTAAAACCGCAGGTTTATGCTGGTTTATTCCCAGTTAGCTCTGACGATTATGAGGCTTTCCGTGATGCATTAGGTAAATTAAGTCTAAACGATGCATCGCTGTTCTATGAGCCAGAAAACTCAACGGCTTTAGGTTTTGGTTTCCGTTGTGGCTTCTTGGGGCTTTTACACATGGAGATCATTCAAGAGCGTTTAGAGCGTGAATACGATCTTGATTTGATTACTACAGCACCAACTGTAATTTATGAAGTTGAAATGACCAATGGTGAAGTGGTTTATGTGGATAGTCCATCAAAACTGCCGCCATTAAATAATATTGCGGAAATTCGAGAGCCGATTGCAGAGTGTAATATGCTCGTGCCACAAGAATTCTTAGGAAATGTCATCACCCTTTGTGTGGAAAAACGTGGCGTACAAACTAATATGGTATATCACGGTAACCAGATTGCGTTAACTTATGAAATCCCAATGGGCGAAGTAGTATTAGATTTCTTCGACCGCTTGAAATCAACATCGCGTGGTTATGCGTCTTTGGATTATGGTTTCAAACGTTTCCAAGCAGCGGACATGGTACGTGTGGATATCATGATCAATGGTGATCGTGTCGATGCGTTAGCGTTAATCGTTCATAAAGATAATGCTCCTTATCGTGGTCGAGAATTGGTTGAAAAAATGCGTGAACTGATTCCACGTCAACAATTTGATATCGCTATCCAAGCCGCGATTGGTAACCACATTATTGCGCGTTCAACGGTAAAACAATTGCGTAAAAACGTATTAGCAAAATGTTATGGTGGTGATGTGAGCCGTAAGAAAAAACTTTTACAGAAACAGAAAGAAGGTAAAAAACGAATGAAATCTTTAGGTAACGTGGAAGTGCCGCAAGAAGCGTTTTTAGCGATCTTACATGTTGGTAAAGATAAATAGGAAAGTAGAGCAATGTCGAATGTATTTTTTATTCTGTTGTTAGCCGTAGGCTTTGCCGGTTGGAAAGCGTTAGATTATTTCCAGCTGCCTAACACATTTAGTATTTTATTGCTGATTTTAACCGCACTTTCCGGCATTTTATGGTGTTATCACCGCTTTGCCGTGATGCCGAGACGTCGTCGTCAAATTGCACGCGCAGAACAACGTTCAGGCAAAGCATTAACGGATGAAGAAAAAGCGAAAATTGACCCTATTTCAGAAGGTTCAGAATTTATTTCTTCGCTTTTCCCCGTGTTATCCGTGGTGTTTCTTGTACGTTCATTTATTTTTGAGCCGTTTCAGATTCCATCAGGATCAATGGAAGCGACGTTACGCGTAGGGGATTTTCTCGTTGTTAATAAATATACTTATGGTATTAAAGACCCTATTTTCCAAAATACGATTATTGAAGGTAACAAACCAGAACGTGGTGATGTAATTGTGTTTAAAGCACCGGAGCAAGCGTTACTTCGTACAAGTTTAGGGGCAACACGAGCGGCTTATGCTGAAAATCTTGCGTTAACATCTAAAAACAATATGTCTGGTGTAGATTACATTAAACGTATTATAGGGAAAGGCGGTGACCGCATTATCCTTGATGTTGAAAAAAGTGCTTTAACACTGGTTTATGGCAAAGATGGCAAACCTTGCGAAGTAGATTGCCAAACTAAAGCGTTTGAATATAAACAAGAACCCACAAATCCAGCATTCCCAACGCAAGTGGAATATTTGGAAATCGGTGACGTGACACACAGTATTTTAGTGGAGCCAATGCGCCGTTATTCGGGGATTGAATTCTATCCACAAGAAGGCTTACCTACTGCTGAATGGATTGTGCCTGAAGGGCAATATTTTGTGATGGGGGATAACCGTGATCATAGTGATGACAGCCGTTTTTGGGGATTTGTACCAGAAAAAAATATCGTGGGTAAAGCCACTTATATTTGGATGAGTTTAGAAAAAGAACCAAATGAGTGGCCTACAGGCTTCCGTTTAGACCGTTTCTTTACAAAAATTATTTAATATGAATCATTTAGATCGTCTGGAACGAAAAATTGGTTATCAATTTTCCGATCTAAAAAACTTAAAATTGGCACTGACACACCGCAGTGCCTCCACTCAACATAATGAACGCCTAGAATTTCTAGGTGATTCGATTCTCAATTATGTCATCGCGGATGCGCTTTATCATCAATTCCCTCGTTGTAATGAAGGTGAACTTAGCAGAATGCGTGCCACATTAGTTCGTGAGCCAACCCTGGCGATGATTGCCCGCAATTTTGAGCTAGGGGATTATATGTCCTTAGGTTCTGGTGAATTGAAAAGTGGTGGCTTTCGTCGTGAATCGATTTTGGCGGATTGTGTTGAAGCAGTAATTGGCGCAATGGCATTAGATTCAAGCTTTGATAAAGCGGCAGATATTGTGCGTAGCTGGTATAAAACGTTACTCGCCGAAATTAAACCGGGTGATAACCAAAAAGATGCCAAAACGCGCTTGCAAGAGTATTTACAAGGTAAGCATTTTGCCTTACCAACCTATGAAGTAATCAAAATTGAAGGCGAAGCCCATTGCCAAACCTTCACCGTAGAATGTACAGTAAAAAATGTACCCAATATTGACCGCACTTTTATTGCGAAAGGTTCTAGCCGCCGTAAAGCAGAACAAGCGGCCGCAGAACAAATCTTAAAAACATTGGAAATTAAATGACCGAATTAAATCAAGAACAAGAGACCTATTGTGGCTTTATCGCTATCGTAGGTCGCCCAAATGTAGGGAAATCTACCCTGTTAAATAAAATTTTGGGACAAAAAATTTCGATTACATCTCGCAAGGCACAAACCACACGTCATCGTATTGTGGGAATTAAAACGGAAGGCATCTATCAAGAGATTTATGTGGATACGCCGGGACTTCATATTGAAGAAAAACGCGCGATTAACCGTTTAATGAACCGTGCAGCAAGCTCAGCAATCGGGGATGTGGATCTCATTATTTTTGTTGTGGATGGTACACATTGGAATGCCGATGATGAAATGGTGTTAAACAAATTACGTAATGCCAAAGCACCTGTTGTACTCGCCATCAACAAAGTTGATAACGTCAAGAATAAAGATGATTTGTTGCCATTTATTACTGATTTAGGCAGTAAGTTTGATTTTGCGCACATTGTGCCGATTTCTGCACAACGTGGTAATAATGTGCATCAATTAGAGAAAATTGTTCGTCAGTCCTTACGTAAAGGTGTTCATCACTTCCCTGAAGATTACGTGACCGATCGTTCACAACGTTTTATGGCGTCAGAAATTATCCGTGAAAAATTGATGCGTTTTACTGGTGAAGAATTACCTTATTCTGTGACCGTTGAAATTGAACAATTCAAAGTAAATGAGCGTGGTACTTACGAAATTAATGGTTTGATTTTAGTTGAGCGCGAAGGCCAAAAGAAAATGGTGATTGGTGCTCAAGGGCAAAAAATTAAAACCATTGGTATGGAAGCGCGCGCTGACATGGAACGCTTATTTGATAATAAAGTACACCTTGAACTTTGGGTTAAAGTGAAGTCTGGTTGGGCAGACGATGAACGCGCCTTAAGAAGTCTAGGTTATATGGATGAATAAAAACTTGAGTAATACTCTATACTATTCTATTATTAGCAAAATTTTTATGTTTGCTAATAAAAACAAGGAGATGGTAGATGAGTATCTATGCCTTAAAACCCAAATTTCAGAATTTACTTCGGCCTTTAGTTAGGCAATTAGCAGCAAAAGGCGTAACAGCAAATCAAGTTACGCTAATTGCTTGCTTACTTTCAATTTTATTAGGTGTGGTTCTCGCACTATTCCCGACATTTTCAACTCTTTTCTTCCTTATTCCTATTTGGTTGTTTTTGCGTATGGCGTTAAATGCTGTTGATGGCATGCTAGCACGTGAATTTAATCAAAAAAGTCGATTAGGGGGTTATCTTAATGAAATTACGGATGTCGTCTCTGATGCAGCACTTTACCTTCCTTTTGCTTTTGTCGCGCCTTTTGATGGCGTTCAAATCTCAAGTATTATTTGGCTTGCCGCGTTGAGTGAGTTATGTGGTATTTTGGGGCAAGTTCAAGGCAAAACGCGTCGTTATGATGGTCCAATGGGTAAAAGCGATCGTGCGTTTGTGTTTGGTGTACTCGGTTTACTCTATGCGGTGAATGGTAGTTTGCATTCACTTTTCTGGTGGGTAGCGAATATCCTGATTATCTTGCTCATCGTGACTTGTATTAAGCGAGTAAAAAATGGATTAGCGGAAGTTGCGGAGTAATAGGAGTAAATATGATCGCGAGATTAATCGATTTTTTATTGTGTCGTTTTGCCTCTTTTATTACAGGTGTTCGACCTCAAGCAGCGATAGCTGAACAATCTTCAGAAGGGCATCGTGTCTATTTTGCCAATCATAACAGCCATGGTGATTTCATCTTACTTTGGATTTCATTACCTTATGAAGTGAGAAAACAAACTCGCCCTGTCGCAGGCAAAGATTATTGGACAAAAGGCGCAATTCGTCGTTTTCTAGCCAATAAAGTGTTTAATATGTTGCTTATTGAGCGTAATAGCCAAGATCCACAAGCGGCAATACGACAAATGACGGAAGCATTGGAGAATGATTCGCTTATTCTTTTCCCTGAAGGTACCCGTAAAACGGATGATGATTTGCCTCTCCAACCCTTTAAAAGTGGCTTGTATTATCTAGCAAAAGAAAATCTTGATTGTGAATTTGTCCCAGTTTGGATTAGTAATATGAATAATGTTTTACCAAAAGGCTTTATTTTGCCGATCCCATTGTTATGTGATCTTTATGTAGGTGAACCATTAAAGCTTGAGATAGATGAGACTAAAGGTGAATTTTTAACACGCGCTCAATCGGCATTATTAAGTTTAAACATCAGTGAAAAAGGCAAATCTTAGGAGTAAATGATGACGGAAATATGGCAACTCTTCGGTGGTTTATTTATCGCCTTAATTTTTGCTTCCACCGTGGGATATATTTTAAAACGCAGATCGGGCGTAGATACACCAAATAGCGTTATTGATAACCTGAATGCACGCATCAATGCTTGGTGGGTGATGATTGGGATTATCTTTATTGCGAGCTTATTGGGTTTTTATGGCGTGATTGTGCTCTTTTTGATTATTTCATTTATGGGATTGCGTGAGTTTCTTTCTCTATTGAATATTCGTCGAGGCGATCATCTTGCACTCGCAGCCTGTTTTTATGTGATCTTGCCATTGCAATATTTTTTAGTCGCCATTGATTGGTTTAGTATGTTTACTATCTTCATTCCCGTATATGGCTTCTTATTTTTACCTATTCTTTCAGCATTACTGGGTGACCCTGCGAATTTCTTAGATCGTTCTACGAAAATTCAGTGGGCATTGATGATTAGTGTATTCTGTATTTCACATATTCCGGCTTTACTGACACTTGATATCTCAGGTTATGAAGGAAAAAATCTTCTATTAATGATTTTCTTAATCTTGGTGGTGCAGTCTAGCGATGTGTTGCAATACGTTTGGGGTAAACTCTTCGGCAAACATAAAATTGCGCCAACCTTGTCTCCATCAAAAACGGTAGAAGGCTTTGTCGGTGGTGTATTAAGCGCAAGTTTATTAGGTATGCTACTTCATTGGATGACACCATTTAATGCCTGGCAGGCGTTTTTAATGAGTCTGTTAATTTGCCTAATGGGATTCTTAGGTGGACTCGTGATGTCGGCAATGAAACGGAGTATGGGCGTAAAAGACTGGGGGAATATGATCAGTGGCCATGGTGGTATTTTAGATCGTATGGATTCGCTTTGTTTCTCCGCGCCAATTTTCTTCCATGTGGTACGCTATTTCTGGGCGTAGTTATAAATCATGAAATAAAAAAAGAGCGGTTAATTAACCGCTCTTTTTTATTATTGACGATAAGTTTCTAAGAATCGCGCCAATTTGCCAATGGCTTCTTCTAATTGACCGGTATAAGGAAGTGTCACCACACGGAAGTGATCAGGTGAGTGCCAGTTAAACCCTTTACCATGCACGAGAAGTACTTTCTCTTTACGTAATAAAT
>CAJPKS010000052.1:0-9492 GCA_905371285.1 Haemophilus sp. HMSC068C11
GCTTTCTGTCAATGTGCCTAAAAATAATCAACCTTACTTTAACTTACAAAATGCCGGTCTTGAACTTAAGTTGGCGAATACCGATTTAACTAAAGCCAATGTGGATTTCAAATTAAATGTTGAAAGCGTGAAGCTAACGCCTGCCGATGAAGAGCGTAAATGGGAAGCTAAAGGCGGTAAGGTTAGTGTTCAGTTAGATGATTACAACGTGGCAAACGAATTGGCGTTTGTACCGTTTTTATTAGATGCTTTTGCAGAGAAAGAGGCTCCGGCAAAAGACAATAAAGATTTCTTGAATGCCAAAGATAAATGGGTGAAAGAGTTTAGTGGTAAAACCAATATTGAGGCCGCATTAAAATCATTTAATATGGCCGATTTAGTGCTTGATGAGGTATCAGCCAGTGATAAGACTGAAACTTTAGACAATGATCAATATAATGAACATATTACATTGTCAGCGAATAAAGCCAGCTATCCAAGTGCAGGTTTCCAATTTGAAAAATTAGCGGTTGATGCACCATTTAAAATTAATCACAGCAAAGCGCATTTATCAGCAAGATTTTGCTCAGCACCGTTTTATGGGGCTTTATGCAGCACGCATTTAACATCAGCCACATTTGATAAATACATCAAAAACTCATGGAAAGAGCTTGATTTAATTGTTGATAATGCAACGTTGAATTTAAATCTAAATACTTATCCGGAGACCAATGCTTATCCAGTTAAATTGGAAGTGAGTGGTATAGTGCCTCAAGTGCCCGAAGATGAGTCATCAGATATGATTCCAGATAATATTGAAGGCACATTTAATCTGACATTAAGTAAAATGTTGTTTGATGATCAAAATGAAAAAGCCTTAGCCATTAAAGAAAATTCATACTTTTGGCAATATTTAAGTAGTTTTGTGAAACATGATGGAAAACTTCACCGAGAATTTGTAGAAGAAGGTGATAATTACGTTTCTAGAGTGGAAAAAACAGAAAATGGCTACTTAATTAATGGTCGTACGCTTGAAGATCTTCGTCAAGAAAGCATGATGGAGACTGATGAGGGCGAAGAAGAGAAGCCGGCAGCAACTGACTAGTTGAAAGGATAATATAAAAAATGACCGCACTTGAGATTCAAAGTGCGGTCATTTTTTTAGCTGTTTTTGATTACTTCACTAATCCACCACTTGCTTGTAAATCAGCATGGTAGGAAGAACGAACAAATGGACCACAGGCCGCGTGTTCAAAGCCCATTGCATTGGCTTTATCACGGAATTCATCGAACTCAGCTGGTGGCACATAGCGAGCAACCGGTAAGTGATGGCGACTTGGTTGAAGATATTGACCCAGTGTCAACATGGTGACGCCATTTGCACGTAAGTCTTCCATGACTTGAAGAATTTCTTCATTAGTTTCACCTAATCCAACCATTAAACCTGATTTAGTTGGGATGTTTGGGAACATTTCTTTGAAATCATGAAGTAATTTTAAAGACCATTGATAATCGGCACCAGGACGAATTTCTTTATATAAACGCGGCACATTTTCCAAGTTGTGGTTGAACACATCCGGTGGATTGTCTTTTAATTTTTCTAAGGCTTGAGTAATACGTCCACGGAAATCAGGAACCAAAATCTCAATTTTGATACCAGGATTTAATGCACGCACTTCTTTTACACATTCAGCAAAATGACCTGCACCACGATCAGGTAAATCATCACGGTCTACAGAGGTAATCACCACATATTTCAACTTCATATCTTGGATAGTTTCAGCTAATTTACGTGGTTCATCCGGATCGGGTGGTAATGGTTTACCATGTGCAACGTCACAGAAAGGGCAACGACGAGTACAAATCGCCCCTAAAATCATAAAGGTTGCCGTACCATGGTTAAAGCACTCGTGTAAATTTGGACAAGACGCTTCTTCGCAGACAGAATGTAAGCCATGACGACGCATCCCGTTTTTAATCGTTTCGATCTTTAATGAGCTAGACGGCAATTTGATTTTCATCCATTCCGGCTTTTTCAATAATTCTT
Source organism: Haemophilus sp. HMSC068C11 (assembly GCA_905371285.1). Classification (GTDB taxonomy): domain Bacteria; phylum Pseudomonadota; class Gammaproteobacteria; order Enterobacterales; family Pasteurellaceae; genus Haemophilus_D. The sequence goes on from CAJPKS010000052.1 coordinate 2,027, forward strand.
GATTAGGATCGATGTTTTTAACAGGGATGATTGATGTTTTGGCTGCATCACGGTATTTCACACCGCGTTCCATTTTAAAAGGCGTTGACATTGTTCTTTCCTAAAGAAAAATGCCTGATTCAGGCATTTTTAAATGAGTTATAAAAGTGAATGTTATAAATTTGTAACATTATAGCCCAAAAGTTCGGCAAAGTGTTTAATTAATTTTGGGGAAACCTTGTCAAGTGTCGCCTCTTCTTTACCAATAAAGTCAGCAAGCTGACACATTTCAAGTCCTGCATAGCCACAAGGATTAATGTAATGGAAAGGGGTGAGATCCATATTGATATTAAACGCGAGCCCATGGAAAGAGCAGCCTTTGCGAATGCGTAAACCTAATGAACAGATTTTTTTGCCATCAATATACACGCCAGGTGCATCAGGTTTGGGATAACCTTCAATGCCGTAGTCTGCAAGGGTTTTCACAACAGATTGTTCAAGTGCGGTCACTAATTGACGAACATTTAAATGTTCATGACGTTTAATATCAATGAGCACATACATGACCTGCTGACCAGGACCATGATAGGTAATTTGACCACCACGATCAGATTGAACAACAGGAATATTACTGCGTTGTAATAAGTGTTCCGGTTTGCCTGCTTGGCCTTGTGTGAAAACAGGATGATGCTCAACTAGCCAAATTTCATCGGTGGTTTCTGCATTTCGATTATCCGTGAATTCCTGCATTTTATGCCAGATTTCCTGATAATCTTGTAATCCTAATTGACGGACAATTAAATCAGTATTGTTCATCTTAGAGAACCATTTTGACGCCTTCAACTTTTGCAAGTTCTTTGTAAAGGGTTTCTACTTGCTCAAAGTTTTGCGCGACGATATCAATCGAAACTGAATTATACGTGCCTTTACTACTGCGTTTTTCCTTTGGAATATAATCACCCGGTAAATATTTTTGTATCACTGCTACGATGTCTTGCGCTAAACCTTCACGGTTAACACCTGCGACTTTAAATGTCATTGCAGCGGGGAATTCCATTACTTCTTTTAGTTTTTCATAATCGTTTTCGGTTGTCATGTTGTTTCCTTAATTTAAGAATAAGGTGCGTGAATCAGCTAAATTCACACACCTTACGAATTTATTGATGTGATATAAATGGGGAAGTGCGGTTAATTTTCAAGGTGTTTAGTCAAATAATCCTTTAACTGTTAACACTAACCAGTCCCAACCTTTACCTAAGAAGCCGCCTTCTTGTACATCTTCTAATGCTTGAAGATTTACGGTAGCGACATCTTTGCCGTTTAATTGATAAACGATTTTACCCACCACTTGACCTTTTGCTAAAGGAGCTTGTAAGTATTTGTTATCTAATTCATAACGAGCTTTTAAGTCAGTTTGTTTACCTTTTGGCACAGTGATAAAGCCATCTTCTAAGACACCAAGTTTAACGTCACCTTTATCACCGTAGTAAACAGATTGTTTTGAAATTTCTTCACCTGCTTTTTGAGTTTTTAAGGTTTCAAAGTTAGCAAAACCCCATTGTAAGAGTTTTTTACTTTCTACTTCACGGCCTTTATAGGTCGGTACACCCATTACAACAGAAATTAAACGCATATTGTTTGGACTTGTTGCTGATGCGACAAGGTTATAACCTGCTTGGCTTGTGTGACCGGTTTTCATACCATCCACGTTAATGGTTTTATCCCATAATAAGCCATTACGGTTAGGTTGTTTGATTTTGTTGAAAGTAAAGTCTTTTTCAGCGTAGATTTTATATTCTTCCGGTAAATCACGAATAATATGCGCACCAATAATCGCCATATCACGTGCAGTTGAATATTGGTTTGGATCGTCTAAACCATGTGGTGTGGTGAAGTTAGTATTTTTTAAGCCAAATTGTTGAACGTATTTATTCATGGTATCAACGAAGTTAGCCACGGTACCCGAAATATGTTCAGCTACAGCAACACAGGCATCATTACCAGAAACAATGATAATCCCTTTGTTTAAATCTCCCACTGACACTTGTTGATTTAAATTTAAGAACATTTTTGATGAATCAGGGAAATTTCTACCCCAAGCGCTTTCGCTAATTGTCACCATATCTTCATTATGGATTTTACCTTGTTTTAATGCCGCACCAACTACGTAGCTAGTCATCATTTTTGTTAATGAGGCAGGGTATTGACGTTGGTCTGGGTTAAGTGATGCAAGTACCGCACCAGAATTGTAATCCATTAAAACATAAGTTTGCGCATTCACTTCCGGTACAGCGATACCGTATTGAATATCTTCAGCGGCAGCAAATGTTGACGCTGCTATTAATCCCGAGAAGAGTACAATTTTTTTCAATTTTGCAGATTGTTTTAACATAGCATTTCCTTTAATAGCTTATTGGTTTTTATAAGTATAAACGATTACGGGTTGCCCATTGATCGTTTTTTGTAATTTTGTTTTTAATTGATTAATATCCGCTTGATCCGCTAATGGGCCAAAATGGATTTCATAGTTTCGCCCATTTTGGTTAATTTCCGTTTTGATGTCATCTAACGCGAGTTTTGTGATGATGCTTTCTGCTTGGCTTTTTGACGACAGCGCGAGTAGTTTTAGCTTGAAAACAGTTTTTGCATCGTTTGTGCTGTCTAAGTTTTGATTTTTTTTTTCGCTATTTTTATTGACGACTAAACGCTCACTGGCTTCTTGCGTTTTAGCATGCTTGGCAAGCGTTTTTGCTCCCGCACCTGAAATTTGACCTTTGTGATCCACATGTAAAGCTTCAATTCTTACTTGCCCTGTACCACGAGCAATAAGGCCTAATTCTTTTGCGGCAGAATGAGATAAGTCAATGATACGTTTCTCACTAAACGGACCACGATCATTAATTCGCACAATCACCTTGCGATTGTTATGTAAGTTTGTAACAACCGCATAAGAATTCAAAGGTAAGGTTTTATGTGCGGCAGTGAAAAGTGCCGAATCATAGCGTTCACCATTAGCTGTTTTACGACCATTAAATTTATGGTGGTAATAACTTGCTGTCCCTTCTTTTGAATAGGACTTTGCCTCATCACCTTGTGTGGTATATGTTTTACCATTCACTTCATAGCTTTGTGGCGCTTGAACGGTCGTAGTAATCGACAGCGAATCCCCTTGAATACCATACATTTTTTGCGTATCGGCAAAAGCAAAAAAACTTGAGCTGCTTATCAAGGTGAAAAGTGCGGTCGTTTTTAAGATATTTTTTAATGTCATACTTATTACTTTCAAGATTATCGGTGCTCTTCATAAGAAAGCCAAAAGGGAAATTAGTTCCCTTTCATAAAGCGAGGTTTGTGAGTATGAATGGACATCACTAAACCAAAGCTTGCCATGATGGCGACATATGAGGTACCGCCGTAGCTAAAGAGTGGTAAAGGCACCCCTACAACAGGCAAAATGCCACTCACCATACCAATATTCACGAAGACATAAACGAAGAATATCAGTGTGGTTGCACCAGCAAGAATACGCCCGAAAGAGGTTTCTGCGCTTACTGCAATTATTAAGCCACGGATAATAATAAACAAATAAATTGCCATCAGAATAAGAAAACCGACCATTCCATGTTCTTCACTCATCACGGCAAAAATAAAATCAGTGTGTGGTTCAGGCAAAAATTCTAATTGGGATTGTGTCCCTTGCATCCATCCTTTGCCAGATATACCGCCTGAACCGATGGCAATTTTGGATTGCAAAATATGGTAACCCGCCCCAAGTGGATCTTTCTCGGGGTCAAGTAAGGTTAATACACGCATGCGTTGGTAGTCATGCATTAAATACATCCACATGATAGGAATAAATGCCGCTAATCCAACTACAGCAGCAAGAATAAGCCACCAACTCATCCCTGCTAAGAATACCACGAATAAGCCTGATGCACTAACCAGAATTGATGTGCCTAAGTCTGGTTGAATAGCCACAAGTAAAGTTGGCACAATAATCATGGCAATAGCAATAAAGGTTTCGCTCATTTTCGGTGGTAATGGACGGTTACCTAAATATACCGCGACCATTAATGGTACCGCGAGTTTGACAATTTCAGAAGGCTGAAAGCGAATAAATCCAAGATCTAACCAACGTTGTGCCCCTTTACTGGTTGTACCGATAGCATCAACCAAAATCAGCATGATAAAACCCACCAAATATAAGTAAGGGGCGAGTCGCTGATAAAATTTAGGAGGAAGTTGCGCCATAATCATCATCACAGCAAAACCTAATATGACCTGAATAATACGATTTTGGAACATGACTTCACTGGCGCCTGATGCACTATAAAGCACAAGCACGCCATAAGCCGTAATAGCGGCTAATCCAATAAATAATAAAAAATCAATATGTAAGCGTTGCCATAATCGCAAGCATAAAGGCACTTTTTCTTCCATTATTCATTCTCACTTGGTTGAGATTCTAGTGCTGGCGCATCTAAATCAGTTTGGTCCGTCTTTTTCTCTTTTTCAGCATTTTCTTGACGTTCAATTTGTGGCAAGCGTTTATTCAAGTAGAAATCCATAATTTGCCGTGCAATTGGTGCCGCATTACTTGAACCACCGCCCGCATTTTCTAAAATAATGGTGACAACTAATTTCGGATCTTCATAAGGCGCATAAGCCGTGAACCAAGCATGGTCATGTAATTCTTTTTTCAATCCCGCTGCATTATATTTTTGGTTTTCTTTTAAGCTGAACACCTGCGCAGTACCGGATTTCCCTGCTACATGGTAATTCGTGCCGATAAAGGCTTTTCGTCCAGTCCCTGCACCTGAATTCACCACATTGAACATGCCGCGCTTAGCCGCATCCCAATAAGCTTGTTTCGGATCGGTAATATCTTCATATAAAAGTGGGTCTTGATACGGCTCAATGGTGGCACCTTCAACGGATTTCATTAAATGTGGCGTATGAATTTTACCGTTATTGACCACAATAGAGGTTGCTTTTGCCACTTGTAATGGTGTTGCTGTCCAATAACCTTGACCAATCCCTACAGAGATTGTATCGCCTTGCACCCACGGTTTTTTATAACGTTTTTGTTTCCATTCTTTACTCGGCATATTGGCCGTGGCTTCTTCTTGAATTTCAATACCTGTCGGCATACCAAACCCAAAACGTTTCATCCACATGGAGAAACGATCAATACCTAAATTAAAGGCGGTTTGATAGAAGAAGGTATCCGATGATTCAGTAATGGCCTTGTTTAAATCCGTATAACCATGCCCTGTTTTTTTCCAATCTCGGAAACGTTTTGTTGAGTTTGGCAATGTCCAGTAGCCTGGGTCAAAAATCGTGGTATTAGGCGTAATCACCCCTTCAGTTAATGCCGCAACAGCAACGAATGGTTTTACCGTAGAGGCCGGTGGATAGACCCCTTGTGTCGCACGACTATAAAGCGGTCGAGTAGGGTCTTCGAGTAAACGTTTGTAATCACTAGAAGAAATGCCATCGACGAATAAATTATTGTCATAACTTGGTGTTGAAACCATCGCTAATACACTGTTATCTTTCGGATCAAGCACAACGACAGCGCCTTTTTGACCTGAAAGAAGCGACATAATATAGCGCTGAAGGGTAAAATCGATAGTCAGATGAATACTTTTACCCGCAGTGGCTGGTTGTTCACGTAGTTTACGAATAACTTTACCACGGTTATTAATTTCAACCTCTTCGAAACCGGTTGTACCATGGAGTTGTTCTTCGTAATAACGTTCAATACCCAGTTTCCCCATGTCCGTAGAACCGGAATAGTTAGCAAATTTTTCTTCTTTTTTTAGGCGCTCAACATCTCGGTCATTAATGCGTCCAACATAACCCAATATATGTGTCATGGCTTCGCCATATAGGTAATTTCGTTTGAAATAAGGACGTACATCAAGGCTTGGATATTTATATTGATTTACCGCAAAACGGGCAATTTGTTCTTCCGTTAGGCTAGGCTTGAGTAAAATCGGTGTATAGCGAGTACCACGACGACGCTCTTTTTTGAAATGTTCAATGTCTTCATCAGTGAGTCCCACAACATAGCGCAATTCTTCAAAAGTGCGGTCTAAATTTTCCGTTTTTTCCGGCACGATATATAAACCGAAAAAAGTGAGGTTTTCTGCCAGTAATTCGCCGTAACGGTCGTAAATTAATCCGCGAGTAGGAGGAAGTGGAAGCAATTTGATACGGTTACCATTAGAGCGAGTTTGGTACATGTCGTAATTCACCACTTGGAGATGGTAAATATTGGCAAATAGCACACCACTTAGGGCTAAAATACCGATGAATGCTACCAATGTTCGACGTGCAAACAAGTTCCGTTCCGCTTTTTTATCGCGGATCGGTTCATTGGTTGGTGCAGAAAAGAATTTTTTTAAATTCATCGGTAATGTAATACGTTATTCTCTGTGATAAGGGTGGTTTGTCGTCAGTGACCACGCGCGGTATAAACTTTCTGCCACGACAACTCGCACTAATGGATGGGGCAGTGTGAGTGGTGACAGGGACCAACTTTGTTCTGCTGCAGCTTTACATTCAGGGGATAAGCCTTCTGGCCCGCCAATAAGCAGGCACACATCACGCCCATCATTTTTCCAACTCTCTAATTGCTCAGCAAGTTGTGGCGTTGTCCAAGGTTTGCCTGGGATATCTAATGTTACCACTTTACCTTTTCCGCAAGCGGCAAGCATCGCTTTACCTTCTTGCTCTAAGATGCGTTTAATATCCGCATTTTTTCCACGCTTGCCTGCAGGAATTTCAATGAGTTCAAAAGGCATGTCTTTAGGGAAACGACGTTGGTATTCTTCAAATCCAGTTGTCACCCAAGCCGGCATTTTTGTGCCTACAGCGATTAATGTGATTTTCATCCTTTTCCCTTTTAAAACACAGTCAAAATTGACCGCACTTTATGCCCAAAGTTTTTCTAACTGATACATTTCACGTGCATCACGTTGCATAATATGTACGATGGTTTGACCGAGATCCACCACGATCCAATCAGCTGTATTACGACCTTCTTCACCAAAGGTTTCATAACCGGCTTTTTTACATTCTGCAATAAGGTTATCGGCCATAGCTGCGACTTGGCGGCTAGATGTGCCGGTACAAATAATCATATTTTCAGTAATCGATGATTTACCTTTTACATCAAAATGCACAATTTCGGTGCCTTTTAAATCATCGAGTTTATCAATTACAAATTCAATTAATGACATTTCTTTTCCTATCTAAATGAAGCGATGAATTCTATCATTGAATGAGGGAAAGGGGTAGGCTTGGGGCTGATTTTATTTGAATTGTTTTATGGTCGTGATGCTGCTTAGTAATAAAACTTGGGGCAGTTATTCTGCCCCAAGTTTGAAAGGGTATTAAATCCATAAAAGAATCGCTAACAATTGCGGTGAAATGATCCGTAAGAACATTGTGAGCGGATAGACTGTCGCATAGGAGAGTGC
>CAJPKS010000053.1:0-9443 GCA_905371285.1 Haemophilus sp. HMSC068C11
CCGCCCATTGGCAGAATTTTATCTAAATGAATTGTGGCACCGAGCGTACAGCCTGTTTTTTCCTGTAGTAGTGTCGCTGCACGATAGATTAAATTTTGTTCTAGAGGTAAGCCAGGAATTTCTGGTGTGATGTGGATTTGTTTATCTTGGCGAATATCAATGGTGAGCCAATCGCCGAAATCAAGAAATTGGAAAAGCGTTTGTAATTCGTGGTAGCCGTTTGGCAGTTTACCGTTTATATAGAGAAATAAATTGAGTTTTGCGGGGCTTGGAAAGCGGTTAGGCTTTCCAAGAGAAGTTGAAAGTGCGGTTGAAAAGTGATGTGTTTTCATTAGAACGCCCATTCATCCACACGAATTTTTAGGGTTTGTGATGTACTTTTATTCTTTAACAGAATATTTTCAGGCATCGAATTATCTGCATGATAACTTAAGTAATCAGCTGTCCAAATCGAACCATCAAGCGGGTAGCTAAATTCGGATAAAAGATGATTAGTTCCAACTTGATAATCCGCGTTATCCGCTGGCTGACCTTTTAACCAATAAGATAAATGCTCTAATGGCACATCCATTCCGATGATTTCTCGTAACAATAATTTGGCGTTTTTATCAGATTGTTGGTTGCCTTTATTATCTGAAATGGTCATGCCATTTGGATGCATTTCCATGGTTAGCGTTGTTTTGCTGATCAGAGAATAAAGTTTTAACTTATAGGCTTTCGGGTTTTGATATTGCCATTCAAAGCGGCTCGAAAAACGCTCTTGTGGACTGATATAACCAATTTGTCCTTTGGTGCTATAAGATTGAATTTGTTTGATTTTTTTGAGGTGTTGTTGCCACGTAATATCGTTTTTATCGATATGTTGAACATCTGTTGGGCGCTCTGCATCAAGAGTACAAGCGGATAAGATCACACTTGCAAATACAGGTGCTAGAAGAGATTTTAATAATTTCATAACAAAATATTTACTAAAAAATTGCACATATTGTAAGGGGTAGTTTACTTTTAGTAAAGCTGGATTAAGCATTTAAGCGTGTTTTCTCCGCTTTCACCGCGGTAATTCTTCGACGCGTTAATTCATCTCGAATACCTTGTTTTTCAAAACCATCTGCAATGACTTGCTGTACATCAACAGCAAGGGCGGCTTGATAAAGCGCTTTGAGATAATCAATTTGCGGATATTCTTTATTTTCAAATCCCGTTCGCCCGCGAGTATCAGATAAACATACTAATAGAAATTCTTCGAAGCGCTGAGGTTTACGCCAAACATCAAACGTATTAAAGAGTTTCACCACTGTTTCAGGGCGAAGTTCTAAGGCTTTATGCACATGCGTGTGATATTCACAAGTTAACTCGGATAATTCTTGAATATAATTAGGCACTCTAAGGCGTTTGCATAATGAGCGAGTTGGTTTAATCCCCGCTTTTTCATGACCATGATGACTTGGCCACATTTCTTTTGGTGTAAGGGCTTTTCCAAGATCATGACAAATCGCTGCAAAACGAACCGCACTTTTATTCAAATTGGTATTTTCTGTGAGTTTAACCGCTTGTTGCAATACGAGCATGGTATGAATAAAACTATCAATTTCAGGATGATATTTAGCTGGGTTCGGTACACCGTCTAAGGCGGAAATCTCATGGAAAAGTATTTTGAGTGCGCCGACTTGATGTAGCGTTTCAAAATAAATTTCAGGATGCGGTTCATTTAATGCTTTTTCTGTTTCCATCCAAACTCGCTCAGCCGTTAGGTGGGCGAGTTCACCTTGTTCAGTGAGTTCAGCCATTAATTTAAGGGTTTCTTCGGCAATAGAAAAACCTAAATGATGAAAGCGAGCCGCGAAGCGTGCAACACGTAATACACGCAGTGGATCTTCAGCAAAAGCAGGTGAAATATGACGTAAAATACGTTGATGAATATCCTCTACACCATGATAAGGATCGTGCAGCTTGCCATCTTTGTCTTGGGCAATAGCATTGATAGTAAGATCTCGGCGAATTAAATCTTGTTCAAGCGTAATCTCATCTGAAAAATCACAAATAAATCCGGTGTAACCTTTACCTGATTTTCGTTCTGTACGAGCAAGTGCATATTCTTCATGGTTTTCAGGATTGAGAAAAACGGGGAAGTCTTTGCCAACTTGTTGGTAACCTTGAGCTAACAACATTTCTGGTGTCGCACCCACGACGACCCTGTCACGATCTTTAATCGGCAAACCTAAAAGTTGATCACGTACTGCACCGCCGACAAGATAAATTTCCATTTTGCTCTCCCGTCAAAATATAAAGAAAAGGTAGGCAAATGCCTACCTCAATGATGAATCATTACCAGCTATCACGGCGTTTACGTCTAGGTAAAATGTGAGGTAACACGAGACCGATTAATAAACCTACGCCTAATACCGAGCCGCCATAAATAAACCATTGGATCGCAATTTCGCGTTTATTCGCATCAAGCATTGCTTCTAAATCACGATTTTTATTTTTCGTCATTTCTAATTCACGTTTAAGTTGTGAATTTTGCTCAAGCAATTCACTGCTTTGTTGTTCCGCTTGTTTACTACGGCGTTGAATTTCGTTTGTACGTTGTTGCCAATCTGAATCGACGCGATTCAGCTTTAATGTTAACTCTTGTACCTGTGCTTTTAATTTTGGATTTTCTTCACGGCTACTTGGTGTAGAACTTAGTTCAGAGGTTAAAATCCAAGCTTCGCGATTTTTATTATCACGAATTAGGGTGTATTTTCCTTGTTGTTCCAAGACTGTTACCGCTTCGCCAGATTGGATAGCACCTGCGATCTTAAATTGATCACCTGCACCACGGCGTAAATAGGTATTCAGATTTTCTGTCACATATTGCGTTTCAGCTTGTACCGTTCCAATGGTTGAGCCCAATAGAACACAAGAAAATAAAAGTTTGCTCACTTTTGACATAATACTTCCTAGATTCATGAAGAAAGTGCGGTTGGAAAATGAAATGAAACATAACCGCACTTTTAATAATTATACTAGTGGAAAATCGCGCGAAGGATGTAGAAAATCACAATCGCAAAGAATGCACCAGCAGGTAACGTTACAACCCATGAACTAATGATGTTACGGATAACCGTTAAGTTAAGCGCTGCAATACCACGTGCGAAACCGATACCTAAGATTGCCCCCACTAAAGTTTGTGTCGTGGAGATAGGTAAACCGGTACCTGATGCCACAACAACAGTCATCGCAGTTGCAAATTGTGCAGCAAAACCACGGCTAGGGGTTAAATCGGTAATACCTGATCCTACGGTTGCCATCACTTTTTGTCCCATTGCGATAAGACCAACGGCGATACCTAATGCACCTAAAGGTAAAATCCACCAAGCTAAATCACCACCACTGAGGATTTTCCCTCCATTTTGCACGATTGATACTACAGAAGAAAGCGGACCAATTGCGTTGGCTACGTCATTAGACCCATGTGCGAATGCCATCGCACAAGCCGTTAAAAGCATTAAGATACTAAAAATCTTTTCAACCGATCCGAATGATCCTTTTCTTGCTTTTGCAGTAAATGCTTTGCTGCGGAAGTAGAAATGGCAGAAAATCATACCAACAACACTGATAAGCAATGAAATAACAAGGGTTTCATTGTTGGAAAGATTTAAACCAACGTGTTTTAAACCTTTTGCCATGGTAACGATACAAAGTACGAATACGGTAATCGCCATGTAGTAAGGACCGTATTTTTGTGCGTTTTTCAGCGGTTCTTCGGTATCGAAAATGAGTTTCTGGATACTTGCAAAGATGATATAAGCTAAAAGTCCTGCGATCACGGGGGTGATAAACCAGCTTCCCACAATCCCACCGATGGTAGACCAGTCAACAGAACTTGGACCAATTGTAATACAAGCAAAACCAATTAAAGCCCCGATGATGGTGTGAGTACCTGAAACGGGCCAACCCATTTTTGTGGCGATAAACAACCAAGCACCCGATGCAAAGAGAGCAGAAAGCATCCCTAATGCCAATACATCTGGCATCTCAACAAATTGAGTGGGGTCGATCACACCACTTTTGATGGTTTCAGTTACTTCGCCACCAGCTAAATACGCGCCGGCAGATTCAAAAATTAGAGCAATAATAATTGCTTGTTTGGCTGTAATGGTCCCAGAACCAACTGAGGTGCCCATTGAGTTTGAGACGTCGTTGGCACCAATACCAAATGCCATAAAAAAACCGAATACCGCGGTAATTAAGACTAACCACGAACCGTATGCATTAATAATTTCCATAGTGATTTCCTATGTTGTAGTTAATGTCGTCAAAATTAGGAACGGGCTAGCATTAATTCAATGCGAGATCCAACACGTTGAGCTTGATCGGCTAATACGCCAACCCATTCGATGATTTTATATAAGAACATCACATCAATAGGGTTATAACGACTTTCAATCGTGTAGAGCATTTTACGCAATTTAATTTGCATTTGATCCGTATCATCTTCAATGCTGTCTAGTTCTTGAATCATATGGTTCACTAACTTTAATTCACGGCCTTTAAAACCGGTTTCAAGTAGTTTATCCATTTCTTCAATCACTAAATGAGCTTGATGAATAGAATCTAAACTACGTTTCACATAGTGCAAAAATTCTTCCTGCATTTCTTCAGGAATACCAAATTGGCGACCGATCATACGACCAGCAATGTCTTTAGCATAGTTAGCCAATTTGTCTTGTTGGGTGACTAATTCGAGTAAATCGGTACGATCAATGGGTAAAAATAAACCGCGAGGCAATTTCAAACGGATTTCGCGTTTTAAACTATCTGCTTCACGTTCACATTGAGAAATATCTAGACGTGTTTTTTCTGCATCATCCCATTGTTTTACAAAGGTATGTTGGAAGAATGGAATTAATAAATCACAACATTCAGTCACTTTGTCAGAATGTTTCTGCAGTGGTTTTAAAGGAGAATGGGCAAATAATCCGAGAATATTATTCATTGCCATAGGTGTTTTACTCCATAACAAGGGTTAAAATTTCGGTTGCATATTACCTGATTTTATAAGGAAATACACGAAAAAGATCTTGATTTGTATAAAATTATCTGTATATTTAAACAGTTAAAAATAATAAGGAAAAATAAAATGAGTAATGAAGTTGAATTAAAGCTTGCAGTTACCTCTGATGCTTTCGATACCTTAAAAACACATCTCAATCAATTCAAAATCTTAGAACAAAATACTGTCTTCCTAGGAAATACTTATTTCGATTATCCCGATCATTTTTTGGCTAAACAAAAAATGGGATTGCGTGTCCGTCAGGAAAATAATGATTTCACACTCACTTTAAAAACAGACGGAAAAGTGGTTGGCGGATTGCATAGCCGTCCAGAATACAATTTATCTATACCTGATAATTCCGTACCCACAACGGAACAATTAACCTCATTGTATCCATTTGAAAACTTACCTTCCGCTACATTACAACCAATTTTCTCAACAGATTTTAACCGCACTTCTTGGTTAATTGCGTTTGGTGCATCAAAAATTGAAGTGGCTTTTGATCAAGGGAAAATTTTATCAGGGGAAAAAACACAGCCTATTTGTGAAATTGAATTCGAATTAAAAGAAGGGCTTGTTTCAGATCTTTTCCATTTTGTCTCACTTTTACCTTTTGAACAGGATGTTTATTTTAGTTCAGCAAGCAAAGCAAAACGCGGCTATCAATTAGGCAGCAAACCACTGCTGATTGATTGGTTAAATAAATGGCGTGATTTCTTAAAAGAAGAACGTGAGGAAAGTGCGGTAGATTCTCGCCAGAAATTAAGTGCGGTCATGAAAATGGAACAACAATTAATTGAAGAAACGCTTTCATTCCCAACAGATGTGTTTGCTTTCGATTTTATGAAAACCGTTGAACGTGTGGGGGCATTTTTTAACCTTTATCATTATTATGATGACAACAAAGCCTTGTTTGAAAAACTGGAAGAAAGTCAATCAGCTGAGTTATTAGCAAGTAATCAGTTTTTCCTAAATGAAATTAAAGGCTTGATTACCTTTCATAGTGAGACAAAAGATAATGTTCAAACTATTGAAAAGTTAAAAGCATTACTAAAGAGTCGTGCGTATTTTGAAAGAATGCTTGGTTTAATGATGTTGATGGCGTAAAACGGGTTCTCTAAAGGATAGTAAAAATGGCAAAAGCTCCTAAAACCGCTTATGTATGTAATGATTGTGGCGCTGAATTTTCGCGCTGGCAAGGGCAATGTTCTGCCTGTAAAGCGTGGAATACGATTAGTGAAGTGCGGTTAATTTCAGCCTCAAATTCCACAAAAAATGATCGTTTTAGCGGGTATGCAGGAGAAACTCGCGCAAAAATCCAAACGCTTTCTGAAATTAGTTTGCAAGAGACACCGCGTTTCACCAGTGGGTTTAAAGAATTAGATCGCGTATTAGGCGGAGGGATCGTGCCGGGGAGTGCCATTTTAATTGGTGGGCATCCTGGTGCAGGTAAAAGTACCTTGTTACTTCAAGTGATGTGTGGATTAGCAAAAAATATGACCGCACTTTATGTAACAGGGGAAGAGTCGCTTCAACAAGTAGCAATGCGGGCTAATCGCTTAAATTTACCGACAGATAAATTAAATATGTTATCTGAAACGTCTGTCGAGCAAATTTGTAATTTGGCGGATCAGTTGAAACCTCAAATTATTGTGGTGGATTCGATCCAGGTTATGCATCTTTCGGATATTCAATCTTCTCCAGGAAGTGTGGCACAAGTGCGTGAATGTGCCTCTTTCCTGACTCGCTATGCGAAAACTCGACAGGTCGCTATCATTATGGTTGGACACGTCACGAAAGACGGCACTCTTGCCGGTCCAAAAGTATTGGAACATGCCATCGACTGTTCGTTATTACTGGAAGGGGAGGCAGATTCCCGTTTCCGTACGTTACGTAGTCATAAAAACCGTTTTGGTGCGGTGAATGAGCTGGGTGTATTTGGTATGACAGAGCAAGGTTTGCGTGAGGTGAAAAATCCATCGGCGATTTTCTTAAGCCGGGAAGATGAGCAAACACCAGGTAGTTCCGTGATGGTACTGTGGGAAGGAACGCGTCCGCTTTTGGTGGAAATTCAAGCGTTGGTGGATCATTCCATGCTCGCTAATCCACGCCGTGTGGCGGTAGGGCTAGAACAAAATCGTTTAGCCTTATTGCTTGCGGTATTACATCGTCATGGTGGATTACAAATGTCGGATCAAGATGTTTTTGTGAATGTCGTTGGTGGGGTAAAAGTCGGGGAAACAGGCGCGGATCTTGCGTTATTGCTCGCATTAATTTCCAGTTTCCGTAATCGCCCATTACCACAAGATTTAGTTGTCTTTGGTGAAGTAGGGTTAGCGGGTGAAATTCGCCCGGTGACCAGTGGTCAAGAACGTATTAGTGAAGCGGCAAAACATGGCTTTAAACGTGCGATCGTGCCTTTCGCCAATAAACCAAAAAGCGCGGTCGAAAATATGGAAGTTTTTACGGTGAAAAAACTCTCTGATGCACTTGCCATTTTGGATAATTTCTAAAAAAACGTTGTCCTATTGTTGTCTGATTACTGAAAGTTTTTGATAAATTAGATAGAATATGCGCCGTACATAAGGAAAGGTTATGGAAAAGAAATTAAATAAAGCGTTGGATAGCATTGATATCAAAATCTTAAATGAATTACAACGCAACGGTAAAATCTCTAATATCGATTTATCAAAGAAAGTGGGGTTATCGCCAACGCCTTGTTTAGAAAGGGTAAAACGCCTAGAGAAACAAGGTGTGATTATGGGCTATCGTGCACTACTAAATCCTGAATTACTGGATGCCCCTTTATTGGTGATCGTTGAAATCACGCTTGTGCGTGGTAAACCGGATGTTTTCGAAGAGTTTAATGCTGCGATTCAAGCGCTTGATGAAATTCTCGAATGTCATTTGGTATCAGGTGATTTCGATTATTTACTCAAAACACGTGTAGCAGATATGGCGGCATATCGAAAATTATTAGGTACCACATTATTGCGCTTACCCGGTGTGAATGACACCCGAACTTATGTCGTCATGGAAGAAGTAAAACAAACTAATTATCTCGTACTAAAATAAAAATGATTAAACGAATTACAAAACGATTTACACCGAAACAATATTTAGCAGAATTATTACTCGGATTGACCGCACTTTTAGGTTTATATTTAATCGTGGCATGGTCAAGCTATACGCCATTAGATAACTCTTGGTCTACAGCAAGTTTTCAAACTGAAACCATTAATAAAGCCGGCGCTTTTGGTGCTTGGTTAATTGATGCGTTTTTTGTTTTTCTCGGCTATGTAGGTCATCTCATTCCGTTTGTCATTTTCATCGTACCAATTTATTTACTGAAAACCAAAGCGGTTCATTCTCTCTCGGCAACTCGCATTGCATTACGTTCCTTTGGCTTTATTGCTCTCATCGTTGGCTTAACTATTATGGCAACCTTGTTGCTTTCAAATACGAACTACTATTTAGCTGGCGGCGTGTTTGGTGGCAGCTTAGTAGTGAACTTATATCCTACGCTTGGCAAGTTTGGCTGTATTTTAGTCGGCTTTATCTGTGCGGTAGTGGGCTTTATTTTCTGTTCTGGTGCATCATTAATTCGTTTAATTGTGAAATTCTACCATTGGCTAACCATGAAAAATCACCCTGCAGAAGAGGAGCATGCAGAGCATACTTCTGTAGATGATCTTGAACAAATTGTGATTGAGGCACCTCAACAACTCGCTTTTTCTGATTCTCAATTGGAAACAGAATCAGCAGAAGATAAAAAAGAGGATGAGTCTGAAAATACCTTTGTTAAGCCTGAGCAGCTAATTAATATCAGTGGGTTATCCTCTCCGAGTGTTTCAGAGCCTGCAGATGTTGAAAAATTAGAAGATAAGTTTAAAGGTTTCACGGTTGAATCTGATAATTTACCGAATGTGTCTATCTCTGCCAATTCTTCCGTTGAATTACCGACAAAAGAAGATTTTTCAGCAACATGGAAAAATCCGCAAGTGAATCATCAAAGTGTGGACGAATCAGATGACATTTTTGAAGAAAATGTGATGCCAAAAGTATCACTTAAAACGCCTGAAAATACGACCGCACTTTATCCAACTTATGATGAACCTTTAGAATCAGAAAATGATGGTTTAGAAGATGAATTAGCACGTCAGTTTGCCGCACAAGAGCAAGCGCGTTTGCAAGAAATGGAAGTGCGAGCAAAAGCTGCGAATGCTGAAGATGCATTAAAAGTGATCTTAAATGAACCGGCAGTTTCAGCACCTAAAGTGCGTGAAATTCATATTGAGAATGCAACTGAAACAACTTATAAGCCGTATTCTGATACGCTTATTCACCCAGCATTCCAACAACCAACGAATAAACGTGAAAAACCAACAACACCATTACCAAG